>CALMJT010000146.1 GCA_937864365.1 uncultured Alteromonadales bacterium
GGACTCCTTAGTCAATCAATTCGGCTTTATCTCAGAAACAACCGCGTTTACTAGACAGTCAATTAGAGCACTATCCAAACGTGCATCTAATACAGAAACAGCATCGCAAAGCGGTGCTGTTTTAAGCAACATTACTCAATTGGTAATTTCTAAATATTGTTCGAATTTAGATCAACTATTGTTGCCAATGATTGCACGTCAAACACAATTAGCGGGTAATCGATGGGTAAGCTGGGTAAGCGATGAAGTTATTGATAAAAATGTATTGCTTGACTACGGCGTAAATCTAAAAAATCTTCGCATTATTTATCCTAACAATACATCGGATTTATATTCCGTCACCGAAAAAGCATTAATAACAGGCACAAGCCATTGTGTAGTTGCCATTTTTGATGGTTTTAACGACCAACAACTTGAGCAATTAACCCAAGCAGCCAACACTGGTAACTGTTCTGGATTACTGGTTACGCACCAGAATTAACAATCTGAATAAGCCTGAATAAGAAAGCTACTGTGAAACAAGGTTAAACATATTTATTGCTCTTACGTTAAGTAACTGTCTGCAAGCAATACAACACATCTACAATTATTAAAACATTTATATAAATACAGAATTAACAACAGTGTAATTGCTTTTTTTATTCGTTTGTTTATTCGGTCGCCACCCCGCTCTTTCAGTCTTATTTTTAATGACTGCCGCCTAAGCAGGCTTAAAATTTCTTAAAACTAAAAACTCAATTTTTTAAAAAAACTGATTAATTCGAAATATAGATTCCCCAACCTAATTATTTATTGACTTTTAAGTCATTATCATCAGGTACAAAAAGAAACACAAAACACTTCTAAACAATACTTCTAAAAAAGTATTTCTGTTAATCACAGCCATTTATTTTCGAATTAGATCCATTCACAAAAATATTTACGGCATAAGAAACTCATCAAAACATAAGGTTAGGAATCTTTGATTAATGATTCCGTAGTTTAATCAAAGGAAAGTAGTTGAAAATACAATTTCCAATTCCCTCACAACACAACTCACAACACCACTCAGAACCTACCTCACTTATACTTTCTAAAATTGGCGACTCATTCCTGCATCGCTCGAATCTCTGAGTTAATTGAAGCGTCGTTTAGGGTTTACTAATAATTGAAAAGATCAAATAAAACTAAAAAACTCTACTTGATCATTTAAGGTTCAGGCTAATCTAAACCAATTCAAACAAAGCACCATACAAACCACCTCGGTTTTTAACGCGCCCGGTATAAGCTATAAAAATTACTCCTTAGTCGATACTTCAAAATAAAAAACACACCAGTGCAGGTTAAGATGTGTTCGAAAATTTTTAATCAGCTTTTATATATGGATGAATTAATTTATAAAACTCATCGATGATTTGATCAGAGAGAAAAAAATTGACAATGCGAGTTCTAATATCTGGGTTAGCCAAAGTTTTCCATACACATAATCGTTTATATAAATAAAAATACATAATTTTAATGCTTCACAAAAATCGACTTATCACAACAAACAGTAAATAACGTTGCAATGTCCATTTGTCGATTAAATTAAAGATGTGTAAATCAAAAGCATTTAAAGATTGAAGATAAAAAATACTCGAATAAACATATATTCACAGGTAAAACATCATAAAGCATAAAATATTTACTTTTTCATATTTAAACAATATCTCACAAATTGATGTAGCGCTTGAAACTGGAGTAATTTAATTAGCATAATTTCCAAAACCGAAGCCAAATTTTTTGGATAATAATCACTTCTATTTAAGCAAAGAGATAAAAAATGAGCTTAGTCACGCGAATTTTCACACAAAGAGCTCATTCGAGTCAGTTATCAAGACTTTTCTGTCTTCTTGGTGTAGTTTCTATCGCTTTTTTAAGTAATTTATCTCTAGCGGCGGAACGCCTAACTCTTACCGGTTCGAGCACGGTTGCACCGCTTGCGCTTGAGATGGCCAAACGCTTTGAAAAAAATAACCCTGATGTACGTATTGACGTTCAAACCGGCGGTTCATCCCGCGGGGTGAATGATGCTCGCGTCGGCCTTGCCGATATAGGTATGGTTTCTAGAGCATTGAAAGAATCTGAACAAGACTTAACCGCTCACCTCATTGCACTCGATGGTATTGGTATCATTGTTCACTCGTCGAATACTGTCAAAGAGTTATCTCGTCAGCAAATTATCGATATCTATCAAGGAAAAATTCGTAATTGGGCAGATGTAGACGGCCCCAACCTTGAGATTACGGTGGTAAATAAAGCAGAAGGTCGTTCTACTTTGGAGCTTTTTCTGCATTTTTTTGAGCTAAAAAATAGCCAAATTCGTCCTCAAGTTGTTATCGGCGATAACCAGCAAGGTATTAAAACCGTTTCTGGTAATCCTGGCGCCATCGGATATGTGTCCATCGGCACCGCAGAGTTCGAACACAATCGCGGCACCCCCATCAAGCTTTTACCAATGGATGGCAAAGAAGCCACCGTAAAGGGCGTTGCCAGTGGCGAGTATCCGTTATCAAGACCACTCAATCTGGTTACCAAGGCGCAACCAGAAGGTTTTGCAGCAAGTTTTATTGAGTTTGCGCAGTCTACAGACGTTTTAGATTTGATCGAAAATCAATTTTTCGTAGCACCTTAAGCCTATCCATTTTCTAAGTAGGTTCGTTACCGTTGTCGATAAAGCTTCGCCCATTTCAATGCGACAGTAAGCTCGATTTTGGCGTTGCCACAATCATGGGCGCCCTGTCGTTTGTCTGCGCAGCCTTGTTGTGTTTGATACTCGGCTTTTTACTGTACGAATCTTGGTCGTTGGTGGCCGATGGCCGCTGGTTAAGCTTTTTCAGTCAAACTGGATGGTACCCGTTAGAAGGCTTATTTGGCATGACGCCAATGATATTCGCCTCTTTGGTATTGACCTTTGGATCGCTGGTTATTGCGCTTCCTGTTGGCTTAGCTTGCGCTATTTTTCTCGAATTTTACGCCAAGGGTTGGGTTAAAAAATCCTTTCAATCCCTCTTAAATTTGCTTGCCGGTATTCCATCTGTTGTTTTAGGCCTTTGGGGCCTAACTGAGCTTGTGCCTCTTATTGGCCAAATTAAAGCGCCCGGCACCAGCGTGCTTGCCGGGGCAGTCGTACTATCGCTGATGATATTACCAACCCTAGCGCTAACCAGTTACGCTGCACTGACCAGTGTCGATCGCTCGATTTTAGCCGGAGCGCAAGCACTGGGACTTACGCAAAAAACGCAAATCTTAGCCATCGCAGTACCGGCTGCCCGATCGGGAATTATGAGTGGCGTATTGTTAGCGAGTGCGCGAGCCTTGGGCGAAACCATGGTGGTTTTAATGGTTGCAGGCAATGTTGTACAAATGCCTTCTAGCCTGTTTGCACCAGTGCGCGCATTAACCGCCAATATTGCCTTAGAAATGGCCTACGCCCTTGGCGGCCACCGTGCCAGCTTGTATGTATCTGGCTTGTTGTTGACGATTATTGTCTGGATTCTGGCTTATTTAGCCTCTTATCTTTTTAATAAAGGGAGAACCGTCTCCCATGATTGATCGAGCTTTTTCATTAGGTATCTATGCAATTATTGCGTTAGTGATTGCAACATTCGGCTGGATTATTGGCGATGTTATTATTAAAGGTATTTCGGTTGTCTCGTGGGAATTTTTAATTTCCGAACCCGAAGATGCTGGCCGTGCTGGCGGCATCGCACCCATTTTGGTTTCCACTTTATATGTATTAATTATCGCACTTGTTATTGCGTTGCCACTCGGAATTTCTGCGGCTATTTGGTTGGCGGAGTTTTCTCAAAATCAATCTCATACTCTACACGTAGGTATTATTTTGGATGTGCTCGCAGGAGTTCCATCTATCGTATACGGACTGTTCGGCAATGCCTTTTTCTGCATTTATTTAGGCTTAGGATATTCACTCTTGTCCGGCGGATTAACGCTTGCCTGTATGATTTTGCCGGTATTTATTCGCACCTGTGAATCTGGAATTCGATCGGTACAATCTGACTGGCGCTTGGGCGGCCTAGCCTTAGGCATGCGTCGCTCTGTTGTGATTTGGAAAATACTATTACCAGCGGCACAACCTGCAATCATCGCCGGACTCATCTTATCCATTGGCCGAGCTACTGCCGAAACAGCGGCACTGTTGTTTACCAGCGGTTATGTTGATCGCATGCCTGAATCAATTTTCGATTCAGCACGTGTTCTGGCGGTACACATTTATGATCTCACCATGAACGTAACCGGCGGTGATGAAACCGCCTATGGCTCAGCCTTAATATTGATTGTGCTAATTATTCTTTTAAATACTCTAGCCCAAGGCTTTATCGACTCTTGGTTTAAACGCAGTGGACATTACAGATGATTGTTGCAGAAACCCTAGCTCCCAGATTATCGGAAGACATCATCGAGAGTCGTGCACCCGCACACATCAAAGTGAACGAACTGGCTATTTATTACGGTAAAAAACTTGCCGTTAATGGCATTTCGTTAAGTTTACATCGGGGTAAAATTACCGCGCTTATTGGCCCATCGGGCTGTGGTAAAACCAGTTTTTTAACCACACTCAATCAGTTATCAAAATTAAACAATCAAGTAACCGTTACCGGCGAAATACATTTTGACGGTGAAAATCTTACCCAAAATAATGTTGATCTATTAAGTCTTCGCCGCCGTGTGGGAATGATTTTTCAAAAACCGAATCCTTTTCCACTCTCTATTTTTAAGAATCTGGATATTCCACTGAAGGAACACGGTTTTAAAAATCGAGCCGAGAGAATCGAAAAAATAGAAAACGCCTTAAAAGCCGTTGGTCTTTGGGACGAGGTTAAAGATCGCCTGAATACCTCTGCACTATCGCTATCGGGTGGTCAACAACAGCGCTTGTGCATTGCCCGAGCCTTGGTTTTGGAGCCAGAAGTTTTACTGATGGACGAACCTTGTAGCGCGCTAGATCCCATATCGTCGGGCATTGTTGAAGAATTAATTTCGAGCCTGCGAGATAAATACACCGTGGTAATTGTTACCCACAATTTAGCTCAAGCTAAACGTATTTCTGACTATACCGCGTTCTTTTGGACGCAAAATGGTGCCGGCAAACTGATTGAATTTAATAATACTCGACAGCTTTTCTCTGGTCCCAAAGACGAACGCACCGCGGCTTATATTTCCGGAATTAAGGGCTAATAATAACGCCCTTATCGTTTACTGCTTTTTGTTTGCTCTGCCAACCGCGCCTAGAATTCACTCACCTAGAATTCACTCGAATATAAATCACAGTAATTATTCTTGATATCAGAATTCGCCGTTATTCTGAGCGATGTAAACCTTCCTCCCCCTTAATTCATCTTATAATTTTTGACGCTTTTGAAACCCTGATTAACTCATCCATGATTTAATCAGAGGACAGCGTTTATCGAAGAAGATTGTATTAGGGAATAATAATGATTTATTTTACTAGGGCTGTAACATTATTTGTATTATTAGCGGCTTGGCTTGCGCTCAGTGTCTATGGTGGTGTAAGTGGATGGTGGTTATCTGCAATTGCGCCTAAAAATAATACCGAGTTATTTGTTACCGCCATTGATGAGAAAATTAAATCTCAAAATCAAGGAAACACCGCGTTCATATTGATCGAAGATGGCAAGATCGCTACCGAAAAATACTATTCGAATAACGATAAAATTAATGGTGATACCCTATTCCCATTAGCATCCATGAGTAAATTATTTGCAGCCTACGGCGTAATGCAATTGGTTGAAGACGGCAAAATAAATCTTGATGAACCCATCGAGAATTATTTAACGCGCTGGCATCTGCCTGAGAATGAATTCGATAATAATTTGGTGACAACACGTCTGTTGCTTTCACACACAGCAGGTTTAACCGATGGTTTAGGTTTTGGCGATTATACAGCAGAAGAATCTTTACCCTCTATCGAAGAGTCTTTACAACACCCTCGCGCCTCTGCCGATGAAAATAAAGTTATAGCAGTAGGAATACCTCCGGCGACCCAGTGGCAATATTCCGGTGGTGGTTATTTAATTCTGGAATTATTAATTGAAGAAGTAACGGGAAAACCCTTTGCTGACTGGATGCAAACATCGGTTTTTAATCCCCTCGACATGGATCGATCAACCTATAACTATTTGGGAGATTTAACCAATACAGCCAATATTTACAACGAAAACAGCGAAAAAATTCCCTTCTTTCAATATGCTTCAAATGCAGCAACAGGATTATCGTCAAGCCCAAACGATCTAGCAAAATTTATTGCAGCATTTTTGGATCAAGACGCAAACATCAACAAACCAATGAGCGACGAATACCACAAGCTCATGCGTGAACCCACTGGCTACGTATTAGGTGCTCCCATATGGGGGTTGGGGGCAATGCTGTATGCGCCAACGAACAATAATGATTTTGTGTTTGGTCACGACGGCGCTAACAGTCCCGCTATTAACACCGCATTGCGGATCGAACCTAACGGCAAAGACGCAATCATCGTTCTTGCCAGCGGCAACGCACAGCTTGCCAGTACCGTAGGTTATGAGTGGACGCTATGGAAAACCGGTTATCCTGATTTTCTCGCCTTCGACAGTGCTGTAAAAAGCGCGTTGGTGCCCGCAAGTATAGGCTGTTTAATCATTGTTATTCTTTTCATCGTCTTCTTAAAAAGCCGAAGCCAACGTAATAAGATATAAGCTGGTTTATAGAAAGCCCTGCCCTGATTGAACCGGAGATATCAGAGGCACAAGGATGTGTCGTCGATTTTTATCACTGCATATGATTAGAATCGAAAGTG
Organism: uncultured Alteromonadales bacterium; assembly: GCA_937864365.1. Classification (GTDB taxonomy): domain Bacteria; phylum Pseudomonadota; class Gammaproteobacteria; order Pseudomonadales; family Cellvibrionaceae; genus Sessilibacter. Next base: position 6,836 of record CALMJT010000146.1, read on the forward strand.
GGCGCCACTTTATGCACTGAGCTAATATCAAATTTTCTTTTACTGTATTTTTGTATAAGAGTACCAATCCGCTCAAAAGTGACTATCTTGTGAGGATTTAGCCGAAGTACTTATCCAATAATCTTAGGAAAGTCTTTTCAGGTGAGTTTCATTATGAAAATAGTTACCGGATGCGCCCTAACACTTGTTTCTTGTTTCGCCTTTGCGGAACAAAAGCTATCAACACTAACCGCAGATTTAACCAGCCAAGATAAACCACCAGTCTTGCTAGAGTTGTACACCTCAGAAGGCTGTAGCAGCTGCCCAAGAGCCGATCGCTGGTTGCGTAAGCTTGATCAAGCCGAAGGTTTGTGGACCGAATACGTTCCTATGGCATTCCACGTAGACTACTGGAATTATTTGGGTTGGAAAGATCGTTTCTCGTCACAACGATATTCAGATCGTCAGCGCAAATACCAAAACGACGGCCAAATTAACTCCGTCTACACGCCTGGGTTTATCGTTTCTGGGCAAGAATGGCGCAGCTGGTTCAGCAATCCCTCATTAGAATACGTACTGGACAAAGTACAAACCCCAGAAAATAAAGCCGTATTACAGCTGAACGTTGAGAATGGACGTTACCAAATCAGTTATTCCGGTGAACTAAGTGACATCGGCGACGTTAATTTTGCACTGCTTGGTATGGGCATTAAGACTTCCGTAAAACGTGGTGAAAATCATGGCCGCAACCTTGAACACGACTTTGTGGTGCTCGATTGGCAAAAGCTGGATAAAAACCGTGATAACTGGACTGGCCAAATTGACAGTCAGTACGATCACGAAGTGGAAGGCTACGCTGTAGTTGCTTGGGTTGAAAACGCTGCTATCAATACGCCCAAACAAGTCGTTGCTGGCTACCTAAGTCGCTCAGAGGAATCCTAACACGGTTTTTATTACCCGCTTTTTTAGACAAAAAGTGGGTAATAACCCCAAAGGAAACTGTTTTACATTATTTAAAAATAAAAATTTTTACCTTATAAATATCAGAGTTCTTACACGTTTTTCGTCTAAATTCTCCGATATTTTTTAAAAATAACAACCCAACATTCGCTAGCACGTCACCTAATTTTCTTTAAATAACTTACGTCCTTGGTTACTCGCCAGCGACGATTATCTTCCGGTGTATTCAGCCAATTTTCGTCACAGTTTAATGGCTATACTTTATCGTACAGGAAAGTGACATTTTATTTGACCAATGAAAGTTAATCGGTTAACGTGATTTGTATTAATAGCTTGGACGCTGGAGGGTTCACTATGAGCACAGATATCGCTAGTACTAAAGAAAGCATTGTACGAGATCACATCCGTCTGACCTCTCACACAATCGATTTGCCGAGTATTCCGCCCATTAATTGGGGCGCGGCTACTCCTCAAGAACGTGGCCCGGTAGTGGGTACCGTAACCGAGCGTGCGCACCGAAATTGTATTGGTAGCCATAGCGGTAGTTACACCATCTACCGAGCTTTATCCATTGCATCGGGTAAGTTTCCTAAGGCTCACAAGCCTGACTTAAACAATACCCAGCCCACCGATACAATTTCTCCGCAACCATCGTGGAGTATGCCCGATAAGATCATTTCTCTCGATCCTTGGGGCGCAAACATTGTTGAAGACTTTGGTGATTATTTAGAGCATGGTTACAACATTCAACCAACCATCGCCGTTACCAAAGCACATTTACAGCTTCCTGAAATTAAAGAAGCCATTCGCGAAAAACGCCTAGAAGCTGACGGAAAATTTGTAACCGCTTCTGGTGATGTACGCGTTACTAAAATTGCTATTGATCCCGTTTGGCATTTACCCAGTATCGCTAAGCGATTTGGTTTAACCGAAGCGGCTCTGCGTAAAATTCTTTTCCGCGAAACCGGCGGCATGTTCCCAGAGCTTGTCACGCGATCAGATTTAAAAATCTTACTGCCACCCATTGGTAGCACTACCGCCTATGTATTCGGAAATGTTTCTGATCTTTCAAATCCAGAAGTAGAACTTACCTGTCGTGTACACGACGAGTGTAATGGTTCCGATGTATTTGGGTCAGATATTTGCACATGTCGCCCTTATCTTACTTACGGTATCGAAGACGCTGTTCGTACGGCTCAACGTGGTGGTGTTGGCTTAATTGTTTATTTCCGAAAAGAAGGCCGTGCATTAGGTGAAGTCACTAAATTCTTGGTGTACAACGCGCGTAAACGTCAAAAAGGCGGCGATAGCGCAGCAACTTATTTTGAACGTACTGAATGTGTTGCGGGTGTTCAAGATGCACGCTTCCAAGAATTAATGCCGGATGTATTGCACTTTTTTGGTATCACCAAAATTCACAACTTGCATTCAATGAGCAATATGAAACACGATGCCATTGTAAATAGCGGTATTGAAGTTATAAATCGCCTGAGTATTCCTGACGATTTAATTCCGCCAGATGCGCAAGTTGAGATTGAAGCTAAAAAAGCTGCTGGATATTTTTCTGTTGCCGGTGCCAAACAAGGTGAGCAACTCGAAAAAGTTAAAGGTCGAGATCTGGATTAATCAATCGCTATGTCTGTAGATGCCAAAACTCTAGAAACTCTGTTTCTACCCAAAACAATTCGTGCTCAAGCGCAGCGTATTTATAACGCTGCATTAGCGGGCGCGACCCACTTTGACATTCATGAAGACAAACTAGAGGCAACGGCTGATTACGTTTTAGAGATTATCAAACAAAATTATCCGAGCTTAGAAGTGCCCTACCACTCTCGCTGGCGGCACTATGAAGTTGGTAACCGTTTTCAACTGAACAGCTATTTCGCAACCACAGAGAGCTTTTTCCCTATCGAAAAAGCCAAAACCGGTTTGGATTTAATTATTCCATCGGTATTGGTTGACGCAGGCGCCGGTGAGCATTGGAAGTACAAATCTGCAAACACGGTAACCATTGGTCGCTCAGAAGGTTTGGGTTTAGCCAGTATGGATGCCTTTTTGGCCGGTGCATTTTCAGATCCGTCGCCACAAACCGGTCGTCCAAATACCTGTGCTGCGGGCTTAAAAGCCTTAAGCAGCACGGCATTTAAAGAGTTCTTTCAAGTTAGCGACGAAAATCCTCTGGCGGGTGTTGAGGGTCGTTTAACGCTGCTTTGGAATCTCGCCGAAACACTCGAAAGCAAGCCTGAATTTTTCCCCAATCAACGCCCCGGCGATTTAGTTGATTATCTGCTAAATACCTACGATGACGAAATTCATGCTGTGGATGTTTTGACAACTGTTTTACAAGCCTTGGGAGACCTTTGGCCCGGCAGACTCACCCTTAATGATAGAAATCTTGGCGACACTTGGGCTTATCAGCCGTTTGGCGAAGGTTTTGATGCGCTAGTTCCGTTTCATAAGCTCTCGCAGTGGATCACCTATTCTGTTATTGAAACGCTGGAAATGTCTGAAATTACCGTGACACACGTCGAGCAATTGACTGGTTTGGCGGAATATCGCAATGGCGGCTTAATGCTTGATAGTGGTTTAATCCGTTTAAGAAATCCTGCCTTAGCAGAAAACATGTGGTTACCGGCCAGCGAAATTATTATTGAATGGCGAGCATTAACCATTCACCTGCTTGATAAACTGGCGGCTCTTATTTGCCAAAAACTCGGAAAAACAGAAGAAGAATTCCCACTGGCAAAAGTGCTTGAAGGTGGTACTTGGGCGGCCGGTCGCGCTCTTGCAAAATTAAGAGACGCTAATATGAATCCGCCGCTTAACATCGTCAGTGACGGAACCGTTTTTTAACGTCTGTTTAAATCGACATTACTTTATTCGACAGAGAAATTTCATGCCTTTAACGCTTTTAGATCACCCAATCGCTCAGCATAAACTGGGCATTTTACGCTCTAGCGAAACAACCCCAGAACAATTTCGCAGCCTAATGTCGGAATTGGGTTTGATGTTATTTGTAGAGTCTACTAAAAACCTAGGCACTCGACCTGCAACGGTAAATGCACCTTTTGGCGAGGCTGAAGTCCGCTTAGCGGCAGAAAAGATCGCCTTAATTCCTATTCTTAGAACCGGCTTGGGCATGATTGAAGGTATTCAAAATTATTGGCCAGATGCCTCTGTGGGACACATCGGAATTTATCGCGATAAATTCCTCAACAACACGGTTGAATATTATTTCAAAACCCCTAAGAATTTGTCCGAATCAATCACCTATATTTTTGATCCAATTATTGCGACCGGTGATACCGCCATCGCGAGTATTGAGCGTCTAAAAGAAAGTGGTGCTAAACGTATTCGGTTCGTCTCAATACTGGCTTCCCAAGAAGGCATTAAAGCGATAGAAGATAACTATCCTGATGTAGAAATATTTACTCTTTCTGACATCGATGTCGTAACTGAGCAAGGTTATGTTGCGCCGGGAATTGGTGATGTGGGTTCACGTTATTACAATACACAATAGTGTAAACGTACTATACTACGCGACCTTTTTATTTAACGACTAACTCTTGTAGCTCAGTTTAATGTTATCAGCAGTGAATAACCCAGAACCTAGAATTCCTTTGACTAAGAACTCGCATATTATCGCCGTAGCCGGTGGCAGTTGCTCAGGTAAAACAACCATGGCTCGGCTGGTAGCTGAACATCTTGGTCCCGAGAACTGTGCCATTATGTATCAAGATTCCTATTATTTAGGACTCGAAACCATTACTAATTATGATCTACCTGAGGCCATTGATTTTAAATTAATGGCCGAACATTTAGATCAGCTGAGAAATGGGCTACCCATTGAAATGCCTTGTTATGACTTTACAACGCACCGCCGTAAAGTTGAAACACAGACATTATTACCAAAGCCAATAATTCTGGTTGATGGGATTTTAATTCTACACGCGCAACAACTTCAGAAAAGTTTTGACTACAAAATTTTTGTTGAATGTAATGAGCATGAACGCCGACAACGACGTTTAATTCGCGACATTCAAGAACGTGGTCGCACCGAAGAAGAAACACTGCGCCAATTCAACGAGCAAGTTGTGCCTTTACATAATGAACTTGTTGAGCCATCAAAACATTGCGCCGATTTTATTTGCATCGCAGAGAACGATACTCCGCCGGCACAATTAGCTACTGATCTACTCGATTACTGCAAAAAAATAATTGTTTAGTGAGTTCACTTTAAAAGCACTGATTAATCGCTTGGTGAATTAATCGGTGCTTTTAAACCATAAAACCTGCCAACTCTATCCGCTTCAAACACATCAAAATCCCTTGCTAGAAAATTTTCACTTCTCTTCTGTCACTTTAAAAATTCTATCGCGCTATTTCTTTCCTACAAACTTCTTAAAACCCACAGCCGTATTGATCTAAAAATCTGACTTTATTTCGTCGATCTTACTAAATATTTCGGCTTTAAAATAAAGAATGGATCTATAGGAACCTCTGATTAACTCATCCATGATTTAATCAGAGGACAGAAATTGAAAATGCGATTTCCAATTTCTTCACAATTTCAATCACTTACCGTTCTTGAAATTGGCGACACATCCTTGTGTCGCTAGAAACTCTAGATTCATCAGAGTTTCCTATAAGTACTTACTCATAAATATTTGTAGAAAATTCTGATGAATCTGGAGCTTGCAGCAACACAAAAATGTATTGTCAGTTTTAAGAATTGGAAATACTAGAAAATATGGACAAATTGCAACTCGAATTTTGAGTTTTATCTTCCAATTAAATCACGGTGGGGCTTGTCAAAGATTTCTGTAGAGTATTCGCACTCAAAAAAACAAGAAAATAAATTAAAGTAACAAATTGGCAGGAAAATAAAATGCTGAATCTAATATTGGGGAAGCCTCTCACAACAGAGCAGTGAGAGACCCATAGAACGTTAAGATGTTAGTGTTTAAATTGAATTAAACTATCACGCTCTAGAATTTCGACCGGCAATTTCACGTCTTTTACCGGCTCGTCGGGATTTTCAATGCGCCACAAAAGCGTATCAAATGCCGCCTCACCAATTTTACGAATAGGTAAATTGATGGTTGTTAAAGCGGGTGTAACCAAATTGCTCCAATCAATGGCATCAAAACCAATAACCGAAACATCGTTAGGAACAGCGACTCCGTTTTCGTGATATAACCTTAATAAACCAATGGCTAAGGTATCGTTCGCGGCGATTACACAACTAACGGGATTATTCAGAATAGTATCGGCACAATCTTTTGGAATATTAATACCGTATTCCGTGGACACTTCCCAAGCAATTTCAATATCGTTACCGAGGGTACCTAATAGGCCTTTCTTTCTTAATCTCGCCGCAGTAGAACGATCTGGACCCGATAAAATACCAATGCGTTTATGGCCTTTTTCAATGGCTAACTGCGCCTGAAGACGCCCGCCAAGTTCGGAATCGGCGTAGACATTATCAAAACCCACAATGGGCCGCTCCGTGGTTACCACAGGGCAAGTAAGGTTTTGGTCTTCAACGGAATTATCGTGTAACGGACACCAAATTAAGCCTTCAATGGCGTATTCAAGCAACCGGCCAATGCCAATGCGCTCTTCTTCGGCGGAATTTCTGGCATCCACCAAAAATACCGAATAGCCCTTTTTACTGGCAGTATCTACAACCGCTTGAGCCATTTCGGGAAAGAAAGGGTTACATAAATCTGGGAGAACTAAACCTACGGTGTAGGTCTTTCCGGTACGAGTTGCTTTCGCTAATCGATTCTCTTGATAGCCCATCTCCTTGGCTAATTGCTGAATCTTCTCTTTCATTTCGGCAGAAACCGAACCTGTGCCATTTAAAACATAAGAAACAGTTGCCTTAGAAACACCGGCGCGTGTTGCAATATCTTGAGTTGTGATCCGTTTTTTACGCATATCGATAATAGCCGTTTTTTGAATTCAGTCGCTTTTGAGCAGGTTTTAATCAGCCACATCCGTGAAACCTCGATCTACGTAAACAACTGAGATTCACTGAATATTCGTAATTTACACTAAAAATATTCTTAAAAAAATAATGGAAGATGTAATTTTTATAAGTTTAGTCGTTAAAGAACAGCTTTTTAATATTTGAAATAACAAATTGACATAGACCTTTAATCTGGAAATATCTGAAATTGTTACTCAAATAACCTTTCTAAATTAAAAACAATCTGACTCAAAGGACAAGAATTCGTGCCTAAGCTTTGTGAAACACTTAAAAATTCTCACCTATTCTGAGCACTTATTGAAGCATGCTACGTCAATGAAAATCGTGTAAGAAAATGATTTACCCAAGGTTAAAAAAATACTTGGCAAACTTAATGAGATAACAGAAATTGAAAATACGATTTCCAATTTCTTCAATATTTCAATCTCTTACCATTCCTGAAATAAGTGATATATCCATATATCGCTATAAAATTTCGGTTAATCAGAGTTTTTTAAATTATTTAGCAACAGAAAATTTGGAAATTTTAGTTTTCAGATCTTTTATGGCGTGCGCATTACCGGCATAAACAGCGGCTTCAAATAAATTTGAAATTTGTAAAATTTCGTCTTTTTTCTCAGGGAATTGCTCGCAAACTCTGCGTGTAAAAGCGCGATTATCTTCACCGGGTTTGCGCTCTACACCAAACTTTTTAAATTTACGGGCAAATCGATGGTATTCCCTAAGACCTGGCGCTAAAGGTCTTGGTCGACCACGCCACCAATAAACAAGTGTTAACAAAGCGACGAAACCCGCAAGACCGATGACCAACGATAAACCCGCTGCCCAAGATTTATTGCTGCCAAATAATTTACTAATTAAGCCTTCTTGTTTGTCTTGATTGTAGTTTAGAACCCATTTTTGCCAATTATAATTCCACACATCCAATTGACGGCGCAGTTCGTTTAAAATACCAATATGTTTATACGCTTCTATAGACAGCGGATTATTAACGGCTCGTTGAAATACGGCGTCCATTCCTGACTCGATACGACTTGGAGCAACTGCGGAAGTGGGGTCAACTCGCTTCCAGCCTTCACCGGCTATCCAAACTTCAGCCCAGGCATGAGCATCGGATTGGCTCACCTGAATAAAGTCTTGAATGCGTTCACCGCCTTGGTAGCCGGTCACAACTCTTGAAGGAATGCCCGCGGCGCGCATAAAAAAAACAAAGCTACTGGCGAAGTGTTCGCAAAAACCACGCTTAGTTTGAAATAAAAATTCATCAACGGTATTTCTACCCAAAGCAGGAGGTTCTAAGGTGTAGGTAAAGTCACGGGTTATGTGATTTAAAAATCGATTCACAATTTGCCAGTCATCCGTCGCTTCTCGACGCCATTGCTGCGCTAACTCTCGGGTTCGAGGATTAAAATCCTCCGGCAATTGCAGTTCGAGTTGACGAAGCCATGCGGGCAATTCAACGGCCAAATCGTATTGCAGGTTAGATTCAACCGTGTAGCGATAACGCTGATTAACAGCGCCTTTTTTAATCCACGTAAAAGTACGCGTCAGACCAGTCTCTTCTTGGGAAATATTGGCTAACGGCAGACTAAAAAGCCACGGTTGATTGGTTGGTTCGAGAATGACTTCGTATTTTATGGTTTCTGATTTGGGCTCAGCCCAACTGTACCAAGGTTGATGTTCTTGCGCGCCCTGCTCTACCCAATCGACTAATTCTGCACCGGGATAGGTTCCCCAGCGACTTGGAACCCAGGCACGGCCGTCGAAATGGGAAAACACCAAACCACGCCAATAAAGATCTCGATTCGCAGGAACATCGCCGTCAAAGGTTGCGGTGAATGCCCGGCCACCACTTTTCGAAAGCTTGCTAAAATCGCCCGGCGACATTGAATTGCTTACACCGGTAGTGGCATTATCTTTAGGTAAGGGTACTGCCCACAAAGAACCAATGCGTGGGAATAATAAAAATAAAATCAACATCACAGGAATGCTTTGCAAGACTATTTTTCCGGCCATAGGAAACGCTTGCGCCATGCTGTTTAAACGTTTGTCTTGATACAATGAAATCTGCGCGGCTAGCAACAAAATTAAACAGAACAAACCGTAGAGAAAATCGAATACCGTCTGTGAAAATAAAAATTGAATTGATGTCGTAAAATAACCTAAAAATATAACCGTAATGACATCGCGTTTTTTATGCATTTCCAATAACTTGAGCATTACCGAAACCATCAGTAACGCCACCATTGGATCTAAGCCATAAAAAGTACCGTATTGATAAAACAGCGCTACGGTAAAACCTACCGCCAAAACCGCTTTAATCCAGCGGTTTGGGAAAATCCAAGCGCCCCGGTACAGCTGAATTCGCCAAACTAAAACAGCCACCAAACCAATCATTTCCCATACGGGTAAACGCAGTGAATGCGGAATCACTACAGCAACCAATGACAATAATAACCACGCCATGCAGTTTCTGGGTATATGTTCGATTTTGGCCATGTAAATTAACTTAATCTTTAAACGTGTTTTAACTAAAGGAATCTCTGATTAACTCATTCATGATTTAATCAGAGGGCAGAAATTGAAAATGTGATTTCCAATTTCTTCACAATTTCAATCCCTTACCGTTCTTGAAATTGGCGACAC
>CALMJT010000147.1 GCA_937864365.1 uncultured Alteromonadales bacterium
TAACTCATCCATGATTTAATCAGAGGACAGAAATTGAAAATGCGATTTTCAATTTATTAACAATTTAAATCAGTTACCGTTGTTGATATTGGCTACAAATGCTCAGGCTCAAAAGAGAAAAGAAAATGGATAGTATTTCAATTGCTACTGTGTTGATGTCTTTGCAAGCAGTAAAGAAGGAAATTGCTTATTTAGAAGGGCTGTTAAGGTCTGAGACTCTATCTGATGGTGCTGAGATTCAAGATTTATTGCTTACTTACGAAGATGCAGAACGAGAACTGAGAGATTTATACATTCAAAAACAAAAATTCGCAGCTAATTCCCTGAGCTACGAATCTTTGAGTTTGTAATTCTTTTCGTGAATTCTTCAGCTAAACGCTATGTGTTTAGTTAGGCGTATCCAAAGGCTCTAACCAAATTTCCCATCCGGCGCTGCCGTCGATTTGTAACGAATAGGTGCCTGGTGCTTCAATAATGTATTCGTCTTCGCCGGTGCCACCAAGGTGTATGTTTTGTACGATATTTTTATCGGCATCGAGCACATACAGCACAAAAATAAAACCATAGCTTCGGTAGCGTAAGCGATGCGGTGCGTCGAGTTTAAACAGATCGGTAACGGAACTGAGTTTGCCTTTGTAGGTAGGCGGCGCAAATTGTTTTGCCACTCGGTCGTAGCATTCTAGGCGCTCTGCGTCTGTGTGAATAACTCTACAGGTTTGTAAGGCAGCACCGGCGGCGTTATTTTGTTTGTTTTCGTCTGCGGCAGTTGCGTTAAATGAGTAAGACAAAACGCTTAAGAGCAAAACAGAAGCGAAACGATATTTTTTACCAGCGGCCATGAGAACACCCAACACATTTTTATTGTGCATTGAGTGTATCGGAAGTTCTGATGATGTCCAAGATAACCCAGTCTCATCAGTTAGTTCTAATCACTAAGTGGTTATGATGGGGTTTCAGGTACGGGTGTGGGGTTTAGCGGGCACGTAACACGCGGGATTTTTGGCGATCCCAATCGCGCTGTTTTTCGGTATCGCGCTTATCGTGCATTTTTTTACCCTTGGCAATGGCCACTTCACACTTCACCATGTGATGTTTCCAATACAGCGATAGGGCAACAATGGTGTGGCCTTTTTGCTCGGTGGCTTCTTGCAGCTTGCTGATTTCTTTGCGGTGCATCAGCAGTTTGCGGGTGCGGCTGGGGTCGGTTACAAAATGGGTAGACGCCGAAAGTAAGGGTTGAATTTGCGAACCCAAAAGCCATGCTTCGTCGTTTTTGAAGATCACGTAGCTATCGGTTAATTGGCCTTTGCCTTCGCGCAGGCTTTTTACTTCCCAACCTTGCAGGGCAAGGCCCGCTTCAAATTTTTCTTCTATGTGAAAATCGAAACGTGCACGTCTGTTTTGGGCAATGGTGTTGCTGCCCGACTTTTTCTTTTTTGCATTATTTGCCATAGCGGCGGATTATAGCGGCTTATTCGCTGCGGATGAAATAGCGCTGTGCGTTATTTTGTAGTGATTCGCGATTATATTGCCGTAATTTTTGAATGTTTATTTGCAAGTCTCTGTAAAGCCAAATATTTGGCTGATGCGTGTGCATTTGAGCGTGTTGGTTTTGTTGGGTTTAGCGTATTGGTAGAGGCTTTTGCAGTATGAAATATAATCAAGCATTGGCGGTTGCGGCCTTAACATCACTCACCTGGGGTGGTACCGGTGTGTTTGTGCGGTTGTTGCCGCCCATCTCGCCGTTTGTGATTACCGCAAGCCGCTTGCTCATTGCTGCGGCCATTGTTGTGCCGGTGTTGCTATTGGTTAAACAAACGCGCACACGCTTATTTGCGTCGCTTAAGCAACCTGTGGCTTATGTGTTTGCATTGATGTTTGTGGGTTATTACCTCTTTGCCACAACCGCGTTTCAATTGGCAACGGTGGCCGAAATTACTCTGATTATGTGCACGCCACCGATTTTTGTGCTGATCATTAAATGGTTTTGCAAAGAGCCTATTCCGCGCTTGCATTTTGTCGGTGCGGCGGTGGCATTTGTGGGTATGGCGGTTATGGCGTGGCCGCAGTTAAGTAATCTGGCCATCGCAAAAACACGTTTTGTGGGTTACACCTTTGCTTTGGGCTCGGCGGCAATTACCGCGTTTTATGCGTTTTTTTACCAGCGTTTGGGTGCAAAAGGTAAGGCGCCAGAATCGAGCAGTGTTTCTGCCATGACCTTTGCCTTTGGCGCTTTGGGTTTGGTGATTGTGGCCTTGGCAACGGGCAGTGTGAATAGTGAATTGAATGCAGAAATTAGCACGCGCACGGTGTTATTAATGATTGCTCTGGGTTTGGTGTCTACCGCCGTGCCGACCTTGGGTTTTGCGTTATCGTCGCGATTTTTACCGCCGTTAATTACCTCAACCATTCCGCTGTTTATTCCATTATTTGGCGCAACCTACGCGTATTTTTTATTGGTCGAAACCTTAAGCGCGGCTTTCTTTATTGGCGCTGTGTTGATTGTGTTGGGCGTAGTATTGGTGATGCGGCCGGCGAATTCTGGCCGTTGAGGATTGTGTTGCGGTATTGCTGACTTATTAATAGAAGCCTCTGATTCACTTAACTGTGATTTAATCAGAGGCTTCTTTCATTGTCTTTTCTGACGTTTTCTTTTCTAACGTTGTCTTTTCTAACTATCTATTTCTAAAAGCAGATTTCTTTTAGCCGCGAAGGCTTTGTACAAAGTTTGCCAAAATTAATAACGGGCAAATAAAGCGCACGTACATGGGCCATATTTTCCAAAAGAAAGAATTCTCCACGTCGTTCATACCGCTTTTTATGGCTTTTAAGACGTGATTGCGGTGCCAAATCCAGCCGACAAATACGCACAGTAAAATACCCAAAACAGGTTGGCTGTAGACGGTGGTAAAGTCGATAACCAGTCCAAACAGGGCGCCAAAGTTCAGCAGAATAATAATTGAGATCACAAAAATCGCGCTGCCAATAATCAGTGTCGCCATTGGGCGTTTCATGCTGGTTTCTTCGGTGGTAAGCGATACCGGTACTTCAAGCATTGAAATACTGGAAGTCAGTGCAGCAATCGACATCAATAAGAAAAACGCGAAGGCTACAAACACACCCACAGAACCCATGGATTCAAACAAGGTTGGCAACACTTGGAAGATTAAATCTGGCCCTGCGATTAGGCTGCCGGTTTCGGTAAAAATGGTGGTGCCGTGTTCTTGAGCCACAAATATGGCCGGAATAATTAACAGCCCTGCAACAAAAGCAATACCAGAATCAGTAAAGGTCACAATGGCGCCGAGTTTGGGTAGGTTTTCTTTTTCGCTTAAATACGAGCCGTAAATCAGCATGGTACCTACGCCGAGCGATAACGAGAAGAACGCTTGGCCCATGGCATCGAGAATAAGTTTTGGGCTGAGTTGATTAAAGTCTGGCAGTAAATAAACTTTTAAGCCTTCGCTGGCACCTTTTTGGGTAAGCACGTAAATAATCAGCGCGACCAATAAAATAAACAGTAACGGCATTAAACGAGTTGACCAGCGTTCAATACCCGCGGTTACACCGCGAGAAATCACGAACATGGTCAGTGCCATAAATACTGCTAAAAACACAAAATTGCGCGAGAAAGAAAACTCGGTAAACCAAGCGTTGTACTGGGTAATACCAACAATATTGAAGACAGACTCGCTTAAATAAGACAGCATCCATCCAGCAACAATGGCGTAAAAACTTAAAATTAAGCTGGCAACAACAACGCCATAAATACCCACCAATACACCAAACCAAGGTGCACCGCGATCACCGGAAATACCTTTTAATGCGGTAACAATATTACTTTTAGAGTGACGGCCAATCACCAATTCTGCCATTAAGGCCGGATAGGCCATGCAGTAAGCCAAAATAAAATACACCACCACAAACGCCGCGCCGCCATTACTGGCGGTTTGAGTTGGAAACCCCCAAATATTTCCAAGGCCAATGGCAGAGCCTGCCGCTGCCATAATAAAACCAGTTTTGGATGAAAATTGTTCCCGTGAAGCCATGAAAATACTCGTATCTTAGGGTTATTGTTGTGGTGAATGTTTTATGGTCTTTGGTTTATATCAGCGATATTGAAAAGTATTTGGTTAATACGGTATTGATAAATACCAGTATCAAAATCAACGGAATAAAGGTTCCCAAAGCAAGATTCAAGTACTTTTGTAAGAACGAGTTTTCGTACTCGGGTGCACCATCGCTAATTTCTTTGGAAAGGTTATTTTTGCCCCACTTGTAAACCACAAAAATACAAATCAAGAAGCCGTTGAGTGGTAAAACGGTATCGTAGAACACGTCTAGAATAACATCGAAGAAGGATTTATCAGCGCCGCCGTAGTAGGTGAATTTGGTGAAAAACTCCACCATGCCAAAGGATACGAAACAGCTAATGCTGGCGACAATAATCGCAAGACCGACACTGGTTACGGCTTTGGTACGGCTTACGCAAAGTTGATCAATGGCAGCAGCAACGGGTACTTCGATAATGGAAATGAGTGAGGTAAGCGCTGCGAAAAATACCAAGGTAAAAAATATCGCTGCGACAGCACTGGCGCCAATATAGCCAATGGAATCTTGCATGGCTAAAAAGATTTGCGGCAAAAAGGTGAAGATTAGCGAAACAGATGAGCTAGAGAGTTCTTCGGTATTGGTGTTTGGATTAAACGAGAAAATTGCCGGTAGAACCAATAAGCCCGCAGTAAAAGCAACGGCGGTATCGGCAAAAGCCACCATTTTGGCGGAATTGGCGATATTCTCGAAGCGCTCCATATACGAGCCGTAGGTGACTAGAATTCCCATGCCTAATGACAAAGAGAAAAACGCCTGTGACATGGCGCCGTTGATGACCGAGGCATTAATTTTTGAGAAATCAGGCACTAGGTAATAGCGTACACCGGCCAAGGCGTTATCGCGGGTTAAGATAAAAATTACCAGAGCGATGAGCATAAAAAATAGCGCCGGCATCATAATTTTTGCGCCGCGTTCAATACCGTTTTGCACACCCGAAAATAAGGTAACGCCAACAAATATGGCAACGACTAATAAGTAGCCGAACAGTATTTTTGAATTAATAAAATTGCCAAAGTAATCGCCGTTGGTCATGGCGGCGAGATTACCGGTTAGAATTTCGACCAGATAACCAAAAATCCAAATGGTCAACACCGTATAAAAAACGGTGATCATAAACGGTGTGATAATCGCGAGTACGCCGGGCAGGTGCCAAAGTTTGTTGTTGGGGGCGAAGTGTTTGTATGTGCCTATTGGCCCGCGCTGGCTTGCGCGTCCGGCAGAGAGTTCTGCCATCATCACTGGAACGCAAATTAAAAATACAAAGATGGCGTAAATAAACAAAAACGCTGCACCGCCATTCTTAGCAGCGTTGACGGGAAAACCCACCAAGTTGCCAATGCCCACAGCGGAGCCTGCGGCGGCGAGAATAAATCCAATGCGTGAGCCGAAGTGCTCCCTTGAGTTTGTAACCATAGTTATCTGTTCAAATTTTAATGGATGGCATAAGAAAGCGGCGCATACTAGCAACTTTGCACCGTTTTGTCGTAGTGCAAAAGCCGTTAAATTGCGCGCTTTCCTGTCGTTGTATTCTGTCGTTGCGAGCGAGTTGTTCAGGCTTAAAAACCTTTCTACCAATTATTAGGCTATAGATTTTTAAGCGCTGTTTGCGAACCTATTATGCTTACCGTGCCCAAATGCCACTTTGGCGTCGAGCTTGGCATTTAAGGTTTGGGTCTCTACAATCGCGACTCCCTAAGTGACGAAAGAAGTCACAAAAGCCGCCAGTATTGTCTGGTTAATCGTTATTTGCCGCTGAGTGAGTGCTTGCTTATTGGTTTGACGTGAGCTTTGGTTTGATATTCGAATTAAAAATCAGGAAGTGTTGTGACAAAGGTAGAAAAGTCGGCTTTGGTCGGTTATTCCAATCACCAGATGTTTGATTTGGTTAAAAACATCGAAAGTTATCCACAATTTATGGATGGCTGTCGTTCGGCAAAAATTCTCGAAAGTGGTGAAGATTTTGTGGTCGCCAGTTTGGAATTGGGCAAAGGCAAAATCAGCCAAGCGTTTACAACACGCAATACCATGATTGAGCCAGACAGTATCAACCTAGAATTGGTGGATGGCCCGTTTAAATATTTTCGCGGCTTTTGGAGCTTTACAGCTTTAGAGGCTCACGCTTGTAAGGTTCATTTACGTCTAGAATTTGAGTTTAAAAATAAACTGATCGCCATGGCCGCCGGTAAGTTTTTTGAAAGCGTTGCCAACGATCAGGTAGATGCTTTGTGTAAGCGCGCCAAACAGATTTATGGTTAGTAGCAAAACATTGTTTGGCTAATCAACATTGTTTGGCTAATCAACATTGTTTGGCTAATCAACATTGTTGGCTGATCTAAGTACAGCGGAGATTTTGATGGAAGGTGGTAAAAATACCATTACGGTAGAAGTGGCTTATGCGCTGCCACACAAACAGCAAATCATAGCGATTGATGTTGAGCAGGGTACAACTGCCATGGAAGCGGTTGTGCGTTCGGGTATTGTTAATGAATTTCCCGAAATTGATTTAGCGACGGCAAAAATGGGTATTTTTGGTCAGGCGCTGGGTGTTAAGGGACTAAAATCACCTCAAGAACAAGTGTTAGAAAGTGGTGATCGCGTTGAAATTTATCGCCCGCTAAAATCCGATCCTAAAGAAGCCCGCCGCCGTCGCGCCGCTAAAAACGACGCCGAAAAAGATTAGAAAGCTCTGAGCAACTCAGGGTTTTCTTTGCCGTAAATTTTTGCCCTTCAAACGCATTCGATCTCGCCTATTTGTTTATATCGTCAATTTCGATAATCAATAGTTACTGAAATTGTGAAGGTGTTTGAGTCGGAATTTCTAATAACTTCTGGGAAACTCTCATTCAATCATCCGTGATTTAATCGGCGGGCAAACATTGAACGTGCAATTTCTAATTTCTTCACAAATTCAATCACTTACCGCTTTTGAGATTGGCAATACTTTTTGCTGTTGTCGGAGACTCTAGATTAGTTGGAGTTTTCTTTATGTCTTTCGGAAAAATTTGTTAGCCGTGTATTTTGAGTTCTGTTGGCTAAGATTTTTTGAAAGGAGTTTTTTGTAGTAATCAGAAAAGGGTCGCTAAGGCAGGCGTTTTATAAAGCCGCAAGAACGTTTGTGTAACGTGATTTATATTGCGGCTTTTAGAAAAAGCGAAAATAAATAACGGCTAACAAGCAGAGAAAAACTAAGGCTAAAAATAACGAATTTTTATGGGTTAGCGATAAATAACCCTGTAAATTTAGGGTTATTCGTCAACAGATTCTTCTAATTCACTTTGTGTCTCAGACGTTACTTCTGTATCCTCTGTGGCTTCTTCAGGTGCTGGTTCGCCGCCAAAAGCTGGAGGAAGGTTAAATTCGTCGCTGGCAATTAAGTGTTCTAATTTGTCATCTAAAAAGATTACTGTCACATTACGTGTGAATACTTTACCTTTTTGGTTGGTGTAGCTGTAAAAGTAATCCCATCGGTCTTGTGCGAAAGGGTCATCAATTAATGGTGTGCCCATAACAAAGCGTACTTGTCGGCGGGTCATGCCCGGCTCAAGTTTGTCGATCATCTCTTGGGTAATTACATTGCCTTGTTGAATGACAATTTTGTATACGCCAGGAAATTTTAAGTACGAGCAGCCGCTAAAAACCCCAATCAGTGACGTAATTAAAATCAGACGTATTGTTTTTTGCATATCAGGGCTTCCCCATTGGAAAATGAACGGGGATAATACTGATTTGTCGCAAATCTGGATAGACTCGGAGATAAAATTAACGTGGAAAATCACGAACTTAGAAAGGCAGGCTTAAAAGTCACTTTGCCGAGGGTGAAGATCCTACAGATCTTAGAGTCTTCTGAGCAACGTCACCTAAGTGCTGAAGATGTGTTCAAATCTCTAATGGAGTCGGGCGAAGACGTTGGCTTGGCGACGGTATACCGTGTGTTAACTCAATTCGAAAGCGCAGGTCTTGTTGAGCGTCATAACTTTGATGGCGGTCATTCGGTGTTTGAATTGGATCGCGGTGATCATCACGACCACATGGTCTGTGTAAACACCGGCGAGGTTTTAGAATTCCACAGTGAAGAAATCGAACACCTCCAAGAGCAAATTGCTGAGAAGTACGGATACGAGTTAACAGGTCACAGCTTAGTTTTGTACGTTCGTAAGAAAAACTGAGTCACACAAATTGATGCTCAGTGAGCATCAATTCAAGACCTCAGACCTCTCTAGCATTTCTTTGGCGTGAGCGAGTGATTGATCAGTAAGTTCGCCGCCAATCATTCTGGCAATCTCCAGAATCTTTTCTTCCCCTTCCAGTATTCTCAATCGGCTCGAAACCTGCTTTTTGCCTAATTGCTTCTCAACTTGTAGGTGGTGGTGTGCTTTAGCGGCAACCTGTCCAAGATGAGTTACGCAAATCACTTGGCCGCGTTTGCCCAAAGTTCTTAGCAGTGCGCCGACAACATCGGCGGTAGCGCCGCCAATGCCTACGTCCACTTCGTCAAATACCAAGGTTGGAATACGCGAGGTTTTTGCGGCAACCACCACAATGGCCAAGCTGATGCGCGACAGTTCGCCACCGGAGGCTATTTTGGCTAGAGATTTCGGTTCGCTGCCGGGGTTGGTGCTGATTAAAAACTCTACGCTTTCTAATCCGTGACTGGATGGTTGTTCGTGCTGATCATGCAGCGTGACGGCAAAGCGCGCGTTGGCCATGGAAAGCTTCTTGAGTTGCGCGTTCACGGCTTTACTCAGTTTTGCTGAGCTTTGCTCACGTGCCTTGGTAAGGTCTTGGGCAAGGGCAAAAAAGGTATCGCGCAGTTGAATTTCTTGGGTTTCGAGTTCGGCGAGCTTTTCGATACTGGCGAGGTTATCCAGTTCTTCTTGCAGCTTCTCATGCAGCTCGATGAGTTCGGTTGGGTGCACGCGATGTTTTCGCGCACATTGATAAATATCCGAAAGGCGCTGTTCGATTTCTTCGAGCTTTGCCGGATCAACACCGGTGGCATCGACAAAATGCGATACCGCGTGTGACGCTTCTTGGATTTGAATTTCGGCGCTGGTCAGTAATTCAACCGCTTCTTTGATGGCTGCGTGGTCAATATCAATCTTGTTGAGCTGCGTAAGTGCGTGGTGAATTTGGGTCTCTAAGCCTTGCTCGTCACCGCTGCACAACTCCATCACCTGTTGGCAGGTGAGTAGATGCGACTCGGCATTGGCCAACTGCTTTTGTTGCTGTTCTAATTCTTTAAGCTCACCGCTTTTCAGGTCAATAAGATCCAGTTCTTCTACCTGAAATTGCAGCAGTTGTTGTCGATTAGCGATTTCTTCGCTGGCTTGTAACAGTTGATCGAGCTTGGCGCGCAGAGCTTTCCAGCGACCAAACGCTTCTTGAGTTTGTTCGGCTAGAGCGATGTGACCGCCGTAGGCGTCGAGCAAAAGTCGGTGAGTATCTTTTCGCAGTAGCGATTGGTGCTCGTGCTGGCTGTGAATGTCGATCAGCATATCGCCCAGTTCACGCAGCTGGCTCATGGTGGCCGGTTGACCGTTGATGTAGCCGCGAGAACGCCCTTCGCTGGTGATAACGCGACGAAGAATACACTCGTTGTCGCTGTCGATATCCAGCTCTTTCAACCAAGCTTTGGCATCCGGCGTTTTGCTCACATCAAAGGTCGCGGTGATTTCTGCCTTGGCAGAACCTTCGCGTACTTTTTCGCCGTCGCCTCTGTCGCCCAGAGCCAAGCCTAGGGCGTCGAGCATAATGGATTTACCTGCACCGGTTTCGCCGGTTAATGCTGTCATCCCTTCGTGCAGCTCTAAATCGAGCTTATCGACGAGGGTGAAGTTTTGGATGCTCAAGTGCGTTAACACAAAACAACCTTCCTTTAAGAATTGAACTCGGAAAATCCCGAAAAACGATGAGCGTTTTATACCTTAATTGCTGATTTGCTACTAGCGATTGACCCCGCTATTAAACGTAGCGCAAAGACTTAAAAGGTTTTAACAATATTTCTGCATTGAAGAACATCGATGTACAAGACTGCAAATTTTCGCAAAACAAATCCATTTTGCGTGGCTATTTGCCCTTGAAGCGGCAAGCCCTGTCCCCATATTAGGGGCATTCATCGATTAAAACTTTAATCCTCTCAGATATCGGAGTGTCAGGTGTCTAACGAAGAAAAAACCACTTCTCAAGAACAAGAAGAAATCTTAAACCCAGAAGTTGAACTCGCCTCTGAGCAAACCGAAGAGAGCGCAGCACAATCTTCAGGTGACGAAATGCAAGCGCGTGTCGAAGAACTTGAAGCGCAATTGGCAATGGCAAAAGACGACGTATTGCGTGCGCAGGCCGAAATTCTTAATGTTCGCCGTCGCAGCGAACAAGATGTTGAAAAAGCGCATAAATTTGCCGTTGAGAAGTTTGCCAAAGACATGCTTAACGTTGCAGACAATTTAGAGCGTGCCGTGCAGTCGTTTGAATCTAACGATGAAGCGTCAAAACCTTTGTTAGAAGGTGTCGAGTTAACGCTTAAAACCCTAACCGATGCTTTGGCAAATAATAATCTTGAGATCGTTGATCCGCACGGTCAGCCGTTTGATCCGAATCTTCACCAGGCAATGGCGATGGTTGAAAACCCAGACGTCGAGCCAAATACCGTTATTAATGTCTTCCAAAAGGGTTACACCCTGCATGGTCGCTTGGTGCGCCCGGCAATGGTTGTAGTTTCTAAAGCATAACTGTGTATAGAGCCCTCTCACCAACTCAATCTCGATTGAGCGAGAGGGTAGAAATTGATACCGATACTGCGATTTTTAATTTCTTCACAATTTCAGTCACTTATCGTTATTGAAGTTGGCGGCAGCTATGAGCGCTGCTAAAAACTCTGGGTTGATTGGAGTTTTCTGTAAATAAACACAAACTTCTTGGCGCTTTTAGTCTTGAAATAAATTTGCCCGCGCCAATATAGACAACAAGCAAAAATGCCCGAGCGCAAACACAAGCTCAACCAACAAATACTGTAAAAGTTAAAGTAAAAAATTTTTTGGAGATAACAGATGGCCAAAATTATTGGTATCGACCTGGGTACAACCAACTCTTGTGTGTGTGTGCTTGAAGGTGACAAGGCAAAAGTAATTGAAAACTCCGAGGGTGATCGCACTACACCATCGATCGTTGCATTTACCGATGATAACGAAGTTTTAGTAGGACAAAGCGCTAAGCGCCAAGCCGTAACCAACCCGACCAATACCTTGTTTGCGGTAAAACGTTTGATCGGTCGTAAATTTACCGATGGCGTTGTGCAAAAAGATATTTCCATGGTGCCTTACAAAATTGTTGCGGCAGACAATGGCGATGCGTGGGTAGAAGTAAAAGGCGATAAAAAAGCACCCCCACAAATTTCGGCTGAAGTTTTGAAAAAAATGAAAAAAACCGCCGAAGACTATTTGGGTGAGACTGTAACTGAAGCGGTAATTACCGTTCCTGCTTACTTTAACGATAGCCAACGTCAAGCCACTAAAGACGCCGGTAGAATTGCTGGCCTTGAAGTAAAACGTATCATCAACGAACCAACCGCGGCAGCACTTGCTTACGGTATGGACAAAGCCAAAGGCGATCGCACCATTGCAGTTTACGACTTGGGTGGTGGTACCTTCGATATTTCGATCATTGAAATTGCCGACGTAGACGGCGAGCATCAATTCGAAGTATTGGCGACTAACGGTGATACATTCTTAGGTGGTGAAGATTTCGACCTACGCTTGATCGAATATTTGGCCGCAGAGTTTAAAAAGTCTAACGGCATTGATCTGCACAACGATCCGCTTGCGTTACAACGTTTAAAAGAAGCGGCTGAGAAAGCTAAGATCGAATTGTCTTCTAGTCAACAAACCGAAGTGAACCTACCGTACATCACTGCTGATGCAACCGGTCCAAAACACTTGGTGGTTAAGTTGACTCGCGCCAAGCTTGAGTCTTTGGTAGAAGATCTTGTGATCAATTCTCTTGCACCGGTAAAACAAGCGCTTGAAGACGCAGACCTTTCAACCTCTCAGATTGACGACGTTATTCTGGTGGGTGGTCAAACTCGTATGCCTTTGGTGCAAGCGAAAGTTGCTGAGTTCTTTGGTAAAGAAGCGCGTCGTGACGTCAACCCAGACGAAGCCGTTGCAATGGGTGCGGCAATTCAAGGTGCGGTACTGTCTGGCGATGTTAAAGACGTATTGTTGCTTGACGTAACTCCGTTGACTCTTGGTATCGAAACCATGGGTGGCGTTGCTACACCATTGATTGAGAAAAACACCACGATTCCTACCAAGAAATCACAAGTGTTCTCAACAGCGGATGACAACCAAACTGCGGTAACCATTCACGTCGTTCAAGGTGAGCGTAAGCAAGCGGCACAGAACAAATCCTTGGGCCGTTTCGACTTGGCCGACATTCCGCCTGCGCCACGTGGTATGCCGCAAATCGAAGTAACTTTCGATATCGACGCTAACGGTATTTTGAACGTAAGCGCGAAAGACAAGGCAACCGGTAAAGAGCAATCGATCGTTATCAAAGCGTCTTCTGGCTTGAGCGATGATGAAATCGAAAAAATGGTACGCGACGCTGAAGCTAACGCCGAAGCTGATAAAGCCTTCGAAGCTTTGGTCACCGCTCGCAACCAATTGGATGGTTTGATCAGTGCAACGCGTAAGACTTTGACCGAAGCCGGTGATAAAGCGACCGCAGACGAAAAATCTGCCATCGAAGCAGCCATCGCTGAAGCAGAAACCGCAGTTAAAGGTGATGACAAAGCGGCAATGGAAGCAGCGACGGCCAAGCTTACCGAGGCCTCTGGTTCTCTTGCACAAAAAATGTACGCAGAGCAGACGGCGCAGCAGGGTGGCCAGGCAGGTTCTGGCACCACTGACAACAAAGCCGACGATGGCGTTGTTGACGCTGAGTTCGAAGAAGTTAAAGACGACAAAAAGTAAGTCGTTTGGCGACAGCCAACTTCGACGCAGCAGTTATTCACCAACGCGGGCATGCCCGCGTTTGGTGTTTGTAAAAGACCTCTATTTTTTACTCAAAGCCAGCCAATGCTAATCGTTGGTTTTGAGAGGTTCTGATAGAACCAAATATTTAGCGCCTCAACGACGTAATCTGAGTGAGATCACTGGTTGCTGAGGTATCTACCAACCCAAACACCACGCAGAATACAAACTCCATGTCTAAACGTGATTATTACGAAATTCTTGGCGTAGACAAAAGCGTCTCTGAAAAAGATCTGAAAAAAGCTTACCGCCGCGTGGCAATGAAATACCACCCGGACCGCAATCCCGACGACGCTGCTGCTGAAGACAAGTTCAAAGAAGCTTCCGAAGCATACGAAGTGCTTTCGGATGCGCAAAAACGTGCTGCTTACGATCAATACGGACACGCCGGTGTGGATAACAGCGCTGGCGGCGCCGGTGGTGGTTACAGTAACTTCAGTGACATCTTTGGCGATGTTTTTGGCGATATCTTTGGTGGCGGGCGCGGTGGTCGTGGAGGTCCAGCGCGAGGCTCAGACCTTCGCTATACCCTAGATCTCGATTTGGAAGATGCCGTGCGCGGTACTACGGTGAAGATCAAAGTGCCAACTTTGGTTTCTTGTAGTACTTGTGATGGTTCCGGTGCCAAAAAAGGTTCTTCGCCTAAAACCTGTACCACCTGTGGTGGTCATGGTCAGGTGAGAATGCAGCAAGGCTTTTTCTCGGTTCAGCAAACCTGTCCGAACTGTCGCGGCAGCGGCAAAATCATTTCAGATCCTTGTAATAGCTGTCACGGTCAGGGACGCGTTGAAGAAACCAAAACTCTCTCGGTAAAAGTGCCTGCTGGCGTTGATTCTGGCGATCGAATTCGTCTCGCCGGTGAAGGCGAAGCGGGCGCTGATGGTGGTCCATCCGGTGATTTGTACGTACAAATGTCGATTCGCCAACATCCAATCTTCGAGCGTGAAGGAAACAATCTATACTGTGAAGTACCGATTGGTTTTGTGGATGCGGCATTGGGTGGTGAGATTGAAGTTCCTACTCTGGATGGGCGCGTAAAATTGAAGATACCCGAAGGTACTCAAACCGGAAAATTATTCCGTTTGCGTGGCAAAGGTGTTGTTCCGGTGCGCGGTGGTGCAACCGGAGATTTGATGTGCCGAGTGTTGGTTGAAACCCCCGTAAACCTTTCGAGCAAACAAAAAGAGCTACTGCGTGAGTTTCAGGGCCTAGTCGAAGGCGACAAACACAGCCCAAAACAAAGTAGCTGGTTTGAAGGAATGAAAAATTTCTTCGGCGATATGAAGCTGTAAGTACGCGGAGGGTTTATGACAACAAATATCGCAATTACCGGTGCAACCGGGCGCATGGGTAAAATGCTGGTACAGGCTGTACATTCAGACAAAACCGTTAATTTGTCCGCCGCAATTGTTCGTCCGGGTTCATCGGATATGGGCAAAGATGCAGGTGAAATAGCCGGTTTGGGTCGGTTGGGTGTACCTCTGTTGAGCGAGCTGATTTCGGTCATGGGCAGAGCCAATGCCTTAATTGATTTCTCCACGCCAAGCGCCACCATTGCCAATGCAGAAGTTTGTGCCGATCTTGGTAAAGCCATGGTCATTGGTACTACCGGATTTAGTGATGCCGATCGCGAAGTATTAAAAGAGCTTTCCACGAGAGCGCCTATTTGCTTGTCGGCCAACTACAGTACCGGGCTCAATATTACGCTGAAGTTGCTAGAAATGGCTTCTAAGTCGATGGGCGAAGACATTGATATCGAAATAGTCGAAGCCCATCACCGCCACAAGGTAGATGCGCCTTCGGGAACGGCGTTGGCTATGGGGCAAGTAGTCGCTAAAGCGCGTAATTTAGAGTTTAGCGAGTTCGCGGTATTTGCCCGTGAAGGTATTACCGGAGCTAGACGAAAAGATACCATCGGTTTTTCGACCATTCGTGGTGGCGACATTATTGGTGATCACACCGTCATGTTTTTGGCCGATGGTGAACGTGTTGAAATTACGCATAAGGCATCGAGCCGAATGGCGTTTGCGCACGGCGCCGTACGAGCGGCTGTTTGGCTTGCCAAGCAACCTCCCGGTCTTTACAACATGCAGGATGTTTTAGGCATAAGAAACTCTAATTAATCCTCCAATTAATTTAGAGTCTCCTGTTACTCAAGGATGAGTTGTTCATTTCAAAGGCTGTTAACAATAGAAATTGTTAAGAAGCTGGAAGTTGTATGATCCATTTCTGTCTTCTGATTAAGTTATGGATGAGTTAATCAGAAGTTCCTAGACAAGAATCATTTGTAATTTGGCAAAGTACTTATTTTTAGCAATAAGCTTTTTTAGTAATAAGTGTTTTGCTTTATGCGCTCGATTTTTCTCTCAGATTCTTTTTATATTTTTTACTCTTCATTTTGTTTGTCGCTAGCTGTTTTAGATCGCTAACTGTTATATCTCTAACTGACAAATGACTTCAAACACCGATGTAAACGCATTTAAGCCTTTAAATGGGCAGAACTTGCTTTTAACATCGTTTTTAAATCGTCGATGTCTGTCTGATCTCAGTAAATAACTCATCAAATTTTTAATTAGAGAAAACTTTAATTAACCCAGAGTTTTTAGCAATCTAAGGAAGTGTCGCTAATTTCAAGAATATTAAGTGTTTGAAATGGTGAAGAAATTGACCATCGAGTTTTCTATTTCTGTTCTCTGATTAAATCATCAGGGTGTTAATCAGGGTTTCCTAAAGTTTTCTTGGTCACTCAATTTTCTGTCACGGAATTTTTGAGATTCTCTATTTCACGACTAATCTAAAGTGTGCAATCACTCAAGTAATTGTGTTTATAGGCGATAAATATTACATAAACCAGTTACTTGTATGGCTTGATTAGAACTCAAGATCAATTTCTTGAGTATTTGGCTTGTTAGAGGCGCATCGTTATATGGGAAATCTCTCACTAAAATTAAAAATCACTCTTGGTATTACACTCACCAGTGTGCTCGCAGTCATTGTCTCCGTGTGGTTACAAGTTCAGTCTCATAATGCTGTGTTGGAAAAATCGATTATTTCCGACAGTGAGTCTTTATTCGAAATATTGAATGATGCACTCGCCCTTGAGGTGGCTGAAAGAGACGTTGACGGTATTAGACAGGAATTTGTTGCTGCGACCAATAGCCCTACAGTTAATGCTGTTATTTTATATGATACCTCTGGCAAGCCGGTTCACTGGTCAACTAAGAATGGGTTCGGTGCGCAAATGCCTCCCGGTGCGTCCAACGAGCTTGGGGTGTTCCAGCGTAATAGCGAGTATGTGATTAATCGATCCATATTGAATGGCGGCAATGTCGTTGGCAGCCTGTATGTTGCTTTCGACCATTCTGAGTTGGGCGAGTTGTTGTCTGAATCAATTACTCAAGGTTTTATTTTGGTGGCGATAATTGCTGCAATTTCCGTGGGTGTGGCAATGTTTGTCAGTAACTCGGTGGCGGGGAATCTCTCTCAGGTGGTTGATACCTTGCGTGATATGGCAGAGGGGCAAGGTGATCTTACTAAGCGCATTGAGATTAATTCCAACGATCAGATTGGTGAAATTGGCCATTGGTTTAATATTTTTATCCAGCGTATTCACAGTATTGTTAGCGATTTTTCGTCTACCGCAAACCGATTAGAGTCAGCTTCGCAAATGTTAATGAGTTCTACCGCAGAAACTGAACGCGGTGTTGGGCGTCAGCAATCTGAAGTGCAACAGGTGGCAAATGCCATTCGAGAAATGGCTAGCGTAGTTGCCGACGTTTCGCAAAATGTTGCTGAGACTGCCGAAAATGCTGAACAGGCCGATAGAGAAGCCTCAAACGGTCGGCAGGTGGTATTTAACGCCATGCGCCAAATTGAAAGTCTTGCCAGTGATATTAACAACGCTTCCGATGTGATTGATCGGTTGCGTCAAGAGACCGATAACATTGGTTCAGTCCTTGATGTTATTCGTGGTATTGCCGAGCAAACCAATCTTTTAGCACTAAACGCGGCCATCGAGGCCGCCCGCGCTGGTGAGCAAGGACGAGGTTTTGCCGTTGTGGCCGATGAGGTCAGAACCTTAGCGTCACGCACACAAAGTTCTACCCAAGAAATTCAAGAAATGATTGAACGCTTGCAAACAGGAGCCCGTGAAGCGGTTTCTATGATGAGCAAGGGTACTAACCAAGCGAAGGAATCTGTTTCACAGGCCGATGCGGCAGGACGTTCACTGGAAGCCATTACCGCCGGGGTTAGTTCTATCAAATCGAAGACCGAGCAGGTCGCCAGTGCCGCAGAAGAACAAAGCGCCGCAACACGCGAAATTGAATCCAATATGCAAAATATATCTTCAGTGATTAAATCGGCGGCGGGTGGTGCGCGACAAATTTCGGAAAGCTCGGCGGAATTGGCCAGCTTGTCTTCAAGCATGACTAAGATCGTTCAGCAGTTTCGAATTTAGTGTTTGAATTTACGTTTTACGTAAAATTAGCACAGTAAGTCAAAAAATAGCCGTCCACTAACATGGACAACCCGCGGGTGATTCAATAAAATGCGCCGTTAATTGAGATGCGTTGAATGCTGTGGCTTGTTACCGTGAGTGTATCGCTTATCAAAAAGTTGTTATTGAATGCTGGAGTTAACGAATTTAGGTAGAAATACCTCCAACAAACTCCTTCAAAACACGGTTGATAAGCTGGAGTCAGTAAAAGTTGGCAGCTTAAAGGTTAGTTGAAGTGATATCGCCCTGAATATCAAAAGCGAGGTGGAGCAAATGGCTTTATCTCGCTTTTTTGTAAGTGCTTTTCACATTCTGCGAAACTCCAGTTTGTGCAGCACAATGGGACCTGAGGCAACGGCATCAACTTCCAGCTAAGATTTCCCAGACATTTTGCGATCACCGTGCTTTTGCGTGGCGGTATTGCTCGGCAAAAAAATAGACGTCTACAATTTTGGTAAATAAACGCTTTTTACAAAGCTGTTTAGACCATTACACATGAGAGAGATACGCGGTGCTGATTCTGTATTGGTGGCACCATGTTTAACAGGCTTCAATACAGATCAGTAAGTTAGGAGGCAGCTTTGTTTTTTGGGGAATTAAAACCCGCCCTTCTTGTTCTCGAAGATGGCAGTATTTTTCGCGGTAGATCTATCGGTGCAGAAGGTGTTTCTGTAGGGGAAGTGGTTTTCAACACTTCGATTACTGGATATCAAGAGATTCTTACTGATCCTTCCTATGCTCGCCAAATTGTCACATTGACTTATCCACACATTGGTAACGTTGGTACTAACAGTGAAGATGAAGAATGTGAGCAGATTTGGTGTTCCGGTTTAGTAATTCGTGACTTGCCCTTGTTGGCGAGTAATTTTCGAAACCAAACCAACCTCGATACCTACTTAAAAGAACGTAACATTCTTGGTATTTGTGACATAGATACTCGCAGACTTACCCGTATTTTACGCGATAAAGGCGCCCAGAATGGCTGCTTGATGGCGGGCGACATCGACGATGATCACGCCTTAGCAAAAGCGCGCGAGTTTGCCGGCCTTAAAGGTATGGATTTAGCTCAAGAGGTGACCACCAAAGGTGCCTACCCTTGGCGCGAGGGAGTTTGGAAGCTAGGTGAAGGACATAACCAAAATACTGCATCGACCTTTAAAGTTGTTGCCTACGATTTCGGCGTGAAGCGCAATATTCTGCGTATGTTGGCGGAGCGCGGTTGTGATATCACCGTAGTGCCTGCCAAAACTTCTGCTGAAGATGTGTTGGCCTTAAATCCAGACGGCATTTTTCTTTCCAACGGCCCCGGTGATCCAGAGCCCTGCGATTACGCCATTGAAGCGATCAAAACCTTACTGACCAAAAATGTTCCAATTTTTGGTATTTGTTTGGGCCACCAATTATTAGGCCTTGCCTGCGGCGCTAAAACCGTAAAAATGAAATTCGGCCACCACGGCGGTAACCATCCAGTTCAAGATCTAAAAACTGGGCGCGTGATGATTACCTCACAAAACCATGGTTTTGCTGTGGACGAGTCCAGTTTGCCCGCCAATGTGACGGTAACGCATAAGTCGTTATTCGATGGCACTTTACAGGGTATTGCCAGCACTGAATTTCCCGCATTCAGTTTCCAGGGTCATCCAGAAGCCAGTCCAGGCCCACACGATTTAGCACCGTTGTTCGATCAGTTCATCGACAAGATGAACGCTGCAAAGGGTTGAGGCATAGACTGCCAAGACTTGAGCTGAGTAGACAATGAGTCTGCTTGTATTTTCTGAGACTAGAATTCCAAGCTGCCCACCTTGTGGGCGGCGCTAAGAGACACAAGACGTTTGCCATGCCAAAAAGATCAGACCTCCAAAGTATTCTCATCATTGGTGCCGGACCTATCGTAATCGGTCAGGCCTGTGAATTTGACTATTCCGGTGCTCAAGCCTGTAAAGCGCTGCGTGAAGAAGGCTACCGCGTTATTTTGGTCAACTCTAATCCTGCGACCATCATGACCGATCCATCCATGGCCGACGCCACCTATATTGAGCCGATTGAGTGGCAAACGGTTGCGAAAATCGTTGAAAAAGAGCGCCCAGATGCGATTCTTCCAACCATGGGTGGCCAGACTGCGTTGAACTGTGCGCTAGATCTACATGAAAACGGCGTACTGAAAGAGTTTGGCGTGGAGCTCATTGGCGCTAACTACGAAGCCATTCATAAGGCCGAAGACCGCAATCTATTCGACCAAGCCATGAAGCGCATTGGTTTGGAGTGTGCCAAAGCAGAGATTGTGCACACCTTAGAAGAAGCCATGCACGTACCAAAGCGCTTAGGCTTTCCGGTGATTATTCGCCCGTCTTTCACCATGGGTGGTTCCGGCGGCGGTATCGCTTACAACTGGGAAGAGTTCGAGCAGATTTGTGTGCGTGGTCTGGACCTATCGCCCACCAACGAGCTTTTGATCGATGAATCATTGCTCGGTTGGAAAGAATATGAAATGGAAGTTGTGCGTGATAAGAACGACAACTGCATTATCGTTTGCTCCATCGAAAACTTCGATCCAATGGGTGTGCACACCGGTGACTCCATTACCGTAGCACCCGCGCAAACCCTGACCGACAAAGAATTACAAATCATGCGTGACGCCTCTCTGGCGGTACTGCGTGAGATTGGCGTTGAAACCGGCGGCTCTAACGTTCAGTTTGCGGTGAACCCAGAAAACGGCCGCTTGGTGGTTATCGAGATGAACCCTCGTGTATCTCGATCTTCAGCACTGGCGTCTAAGGCGACCGGTTTCCCAATCGCTAAGATCGCCGCTAAGTTGGCGGTGGGTTACACCCTAGACGAGTTGAAAAACGACATCACCGGCGGCGCGACTCCAGCATCGTTCGAGCCTTCCATCGACTATGTTGTTACCAAAATTCCACGTTTTACATTCGAGAAATTTGGCGAGGCCGACGCGCGTTTAACCACTCAGATGAAGTCTGTGGGTGAGGTTATGGCGATTGGTCGTACCTTCCAAGAATCTTTACAAAAAGCCTTACGCGGTCTTGAAGTTGGTTCAGCGGGGTTTGAGCCGCGTGTCGATTTAGAAGCCGATGATGCGCAAGAGCAAATCAACCGTGATTTAAGTTCACCGGGCGCAAACCGAATTTGGGTAGTGGCTGATGCCTTCCGTGCGGGCATGAGTGTTGATGAGGTTTATCAAGCATCTAAGATTGATCCTTGGTTCTTGGTGCAAATCGAAGAATTAGTACAAATTGAAGCGCAGCTTGCCAGCAAGCCTTTTGCGGAAATCGACGCCCAAGCCATGCTTTATTTAAAGCGTAAAGGTTTCTCCGATAAACGTTTGGCAGGATTGCTTGGCGTCACCGAAAAAGCCATTCGTGGTCAACGTCGTAAATTGGGCGTAATGCCAACCTACAAACGTGTTGATACCTGCGCGGCCGAGTTCAGTACTTCTACCGCTTACATGTATTCCACCTACGAAGAAGAGTGTGAATCGAACCCAAGTGATCGTGACAAGATCATGGTTCTTGGGGGCGGTCCAAACCGCATTGGTCAGGGTATCGAATTTGACTATTGTTGTGTTCACGCAGCTCTGGCCATGCGCGATGATGGTTACGAAACCATTATGGTTAACTGTAACCCAGAAACCGTTTCTACCGATTACGACACTTCTGATCGCTTGTATTTCGAGCCGGTGACTTTGGAAGATGTTCTCGAAATCGTTCACAAAGAGAAGCCAAAAGGCGTTATCGTTCAGTTTGGTGGTCAAACACCGTTGAAGTTAGCCTGCGCACTTGAAGCGGAAGGTGTACCTATTATCGGTACGCCGCCAGAGGCCATCGATCGCGCCGAAGATCGTGAGCGATTCCAGCAAATGATTGAACGTTTAGGCTTAAAGCAGCCTTCAAACGCTATTGTTCGCACTACCGATGAAGCCTTGCGTAAAGCCGAAGTCGTTGGTTATCCGTTGGTGGTTCGTCCTTCTTACGTGTTGGGCGGACGTGCGATGGAAATTGTTTACAAAGAATCCGAACTGAAAACCTACATGCGCGAAGCGGTGCAGGTTTCCGATGATGCGCCAGTACTCTTAGATCACTTCTTAAATGCAGCCATTGAAGTAGATATCGATGCGGTATCTGATGGTGAAGTCGTCGTTATTGGAGCCATTATGCAGCACATTGAGCAATGCGGCGTTCACTCCGGTGATTCTGCGTGCTCATTGCCACCTTATTCATTGCCAAGCGATGTACAAGATCAAATGCGCGAACAAGTTCGTCGCATGGCGCTAGAGTTGGGCGTTGTTGGTTTGATGAACGTGCAGCTTGCGTATCAAGGTGGTGAGATTTATGTCATCGAGGTGAACCCTCGCGCGTCTAGAACCGTACCGTTTGTTTCTAAGTGTATTGGTGTTTCGTTAGCGAAGGTTGCTGCTCGTTGTCAGGCGGGCCAAAGTTTGGAATCGCAAGGTTTTACCGAGGAAATTATTCCTCCGTATTACAGCGTTAAAGAAGCTGTATTCCCCTTCAACAAATTCCCGGCGGTAGACCCAATCTTGGGTCCAGAAATGAAATCCACCGGTGAAGTTATGGGTGTGGGTGATACCTTCGCTGAAGCCTACGCAAAAGCGCAAAAGGGCGCTGGCGATGCCATTCCAAGCAGCGGTACCGCATTTTTGAGTGTGCGTGATTTCGATAAACCAAGAATTGCACAGGTTGCTAAAGAGCTGTCTGAGCTTGGTTTTAAATTGGTTGCTACGCCCGGAACTGCAAGCCTAATTGAAGCAGAGGGCTTAGAAGTAACCAAAGTTAATAAGGTTAATCAAGCGCGTCCTAACATTGTTGATCTTATTAAAAACGACGAAATAGATCTGATTGTGAATACCACCGAAGGCAAACAAGCCATCCGTGATTCGGCCGATATACGCCGCAACGCTGAGGCTCATTCGGTGTATTACACCACGACCTTAGCGGGTGCTTTGGCCGTATGTAATGCGTTGCGTAACACTCGTGAAACCGTTGTTCGCCGCCTTCAAGATCTCCACGCACAAATATAAGTGGCTATTGGGTGTAACCTAAATTTCACACAGAATTATTTGCAAGGAAAACAATGATTAAAATTCCAATGACTGTCGAGGGTGCAAAAGCCCTCGAAGTCGAGCTTGAGCAGTTAAAGAAAGTTGACCGTCCACGAATTGTTGCTGCAATCGCAGAAGCGCGTGAACACGGTGATTTAAAAGAAAATGCCGAATATCATGCCGCTCGCGAACAGCAAGGTTTTTGTGAAGGTCGTATTCAAGAAATCGAAGCGAAATTAAGTAACGCGCAAATTATTGATATCAGCAAGCTACCAGCAAGCGATAAAGTAATTTTTGGTGTAACGGTAGACATCATCAATACCGATAACGACGCAGTAACAACCTATAAAATTGTTGGTGACGACGAAGCCGACGTAAAAGCGAATAAGATTTCGGTAAATTCACCCATTGCGCGTGGTTTAATTGGTAAAGAGGTTGGCGATATCGTTGCCATTCGCACACCTGGTGGTGTCGTTGAATACGAAATTGAAGACGTACGTTATATATAAATAATTGTATGTGACCGAAAAAAACCAGCGTTTAGCTGGTTTTTTTGTTTTAGGCTATTTAACGCATAACCGCGTTGCAAATTTATTCAGATTGCAAATTTTCAAATCCGAATTTTTTGCTGTCTCTTGAGCGAGATCTTTAAGTCTACTGAACTTTGAAGCGTAAATTGGTTAGTTTTGGATTCGGTTTGCTGGCTTTTTTGAACAACAGCACAACCTTGCCAATTTCTTGCACAATTTCAGCAGAGGTTTGTGCAATGATTTCTTGGGCGACGGCCTTGCGAACCTCTCGGTCTTCAATGGCAATTTTCACCTTAATCAATTCGTGGTCGCGAAGTGCGCGAAAGAGTTCATCAAGAACACCATCACTGATGCCGTTTCCAGCAATAATAACAACCGGTTTTAACGAGTGACCAATACTACGGTATTGTTTTTTTGTATCTGTGTCTAAGGACATGAAATTTTCCAAACTGACGGTATCAACGCCGGAAGTTTAGCCGAAAATGCGCGATAAATCGATCAAAGTCTGTTTGCCAAATGCTATCTCAGAAGAAAAAGTCTGCGACATTTAAACGTGTATGAATCCCTTCGACGAATGCCGCAGTGTGTAATGAAAAGACACTAAGTTTTGGGATCAAATGTGAATTTAGATTACATGCCCAGCCATCGCTGGTAGAGCTGGATAGCCCTTGTTTCTAATATGTTGCTATCCAGATCTAATACGCCGTGCAACTCTAAAATAATGAGCGATTAACGCTCTTCAGAATACTCACCTTCTTCGTCTTCACCGCGCTTAAACTTGTGATGAGACTTGCGGAATTCGTGCATTTTTTCGCGTTTCAATTCATGCATGGCCTGTTGAAGCTGGTCTTTTTGCTCTTCGGTCAATAGCGCATCCAAATCTGCGTCGTATTGATTACGAAGATTTTTCATGGCCGCATGATGTTCTGTCATTAACGTAGAGAACTGTTGGTCATGGTTTTCAATAAGCGTCTTTAATGCCGTTTTGGTTGAATCATCAACGGCTAGACCATCCACTAGGGCTTGTCTTTCCGCGGTAAATTCTTCACCCATTGGTTTTTTGAAGAAATGATCTTTTCCGCTGGCAAAAACCGTTGCGGTCATGGCGATGGTTACAGAAGCAACTAGAACTTTAAGCGATGTTTTCATAGTAGGTTCCTCATGGATTTGCTCTTAAGTTGTAGGATGCAGTATTAAGAACAAATGAGGACTAAATATGGACACAATGTGCAATCTGCCTTCATCTATAAAAAAGTGTCATGAGCGGTTACGCGATTTTTTTGCACACGAGAAATTCACAGCTTTTGGATAAATGCACAAGAAATTAGCATGAAAGATGGGTACTGTTCGTCTAGCTTTACAGTATAACTGTATTCGAGCAGTAAAAATTCCGGTGCTATTTGT
The DNA here is from genome assembly GCA_937864365.1 of uncultured Alteromonadales bacterium. Classification (GTDB taxonomy): domain Bacteria; phylum Pseudomonadota; class Gammaproteobacteria; order Pseudomonadales; family Cellvibrionaceae; genus Sessilibacter. Next base: position 24,649 of record CALMJT010000147.1, read on the forward strand.
AAACACACTGTTTTTGTTGCGCAGTTAGTAAAAAATAAATGCTTTAAATGTTTGTAATTAGCAATCCAAAAAATTGATTATTTTGGAGGCGATAAAATCGATAATTGCTATAAATTTCAGCAGATTATTTGTGTTTTTAGGATGAGATAAATTAATTGGAAAAAACGGTTAGTTTAAATCACTCAACGAATTTTCGAATAATTACTTAATTTTACACAAGGTTAATTAATTTAGAGCCTGCGGTGCTTTGTCGCAGGTATTCATAATTTAAGCGGACTGTTATTTGCTTGAGACCGCGCTCAGAATAATCGTAAGTAAATGGATAGGTAGCGGTAGTATGAAAAACTTGTCTCGGCGGAAATTACTGCTTTTGATGGCATCTATTGGCGGCACTACGGCAGTTTATAACACGGCGTATGCGCTTGGCTTGGTGGCTGCTCCTGCGCAAGGCGCGCCACTTAATTTAAAACCGGCTACCGGGAATAAAAAGAAAGTATTGATTTTGGGCGGCGGTATTGCGGGTTTATGTTGTGCCTACGAACTCGAAAAAGCCGGTTATGAGTGCACAATTTTAGACGCCTCTCACCGTGTTGGCGGTCGTAATTTAACGCTTCGTTCCGGTGATCTTATTGATGAACTGGGTCGCCCCAATTACTGTAAGTTTGATAAAGACCCTAATCTGTATTTCAACACCGGTCCCGCTAGGATTCCTGGGCATCACCGACGCCTTTTAGGTTACTGTAAAACACTGGGTGTGCCTCTTCATGTTCGTGCCAACGAAAGCCGTTTGGCCTACTGCCACGACACCAACGCCTTTGGCGGTAAGCCTATTTGTATTGGGCAAATTATTTCCGATACTCGCGGTTTTATGTCAGAGCTCGTTGAAAAAGGCGTTAAAGCAGGTGCGTTCGACAAAGAATTATCAAAAGAAGACATAGAACGCCTTTCTGGCTTTTCAAAAATGTACGGTGATCTAGCGGATACCGGCATTTATCAAGGTACCGAGCGTGCCGGCTCTAAGCGCGATCGAATGCTTGAACATGTTGAAACCAACGATGTTTTAGACTTCAAAGAAATGCTCCAATCTGAGACGTGGCGCTCGGCTGTGATGGCAAGTGAGCCCTATGATTGGGCGGCACCTGTTATGGAGCCCATTGGCGGTATGGATCAAGTGGTGGAAGGTTTCAAACGAGCCATCAAATCGCCAATTTTATTGAAAGCACAAGTACAGTCTGTGCAGACTACCGATAGCGGCGTAAAAATTAGCTTCCAACATGAAGGCCAAATTAAAACCTTAGAAGCCGATTATTGTTTCAATAATATTCCTGCTCACCTCATGAATGGTATCGACAACAATTTGCCGTCTGAATACGCGCAGGCTCTAGGCAGTATTGGTCGAGGTCATTTGTTTAAGATTGCTTTCCAAATGAAGAAACGTTTCTGGGAAGATGAAGGCATTTACGGTGGGATCAGCTACACCAACCAAAAAGTTCGCCAGCTTTGGTATCCGTCGCACGATATCAATACCGAAAAAGGTGTGATGCTGGGTGCTTACTCTTGGGTAGATTCTGAGGCCATGGAGATCGAAGCCATGGATCTAGAAGATCGTTTGTCTATGGCAGCCGCAGCTGGTGACAAGATCCATAAAAATTACTCCAGCTACATTGAAGCCGGTGCAAGCGTTATGTGGGCACGAATGAACCACATGATGGGATGCAGCGCGCGTTTACCTGAAGGTAAAGAAGACGAGGTATTAGCCATCTTGGGCAAGCCAGTTGGTCGCCACTTTATGATTGGTGATCAGGTGTCTCGACATTCTGGTTGGCAAGAGGGCGCCTTGGCCTCTGCACACAATGCCCTAGCGCATTTCAGTAATTTGGTTACCGAACTAAACGCTTAAGAGAGTCGATTCAATGAAGTTTGTAATGAAATTAGTATCTGGCGCGGTATTGGTAGCGGCATCGACAATGGCAGGCGCAGAAAAATTAGAAGTTATTCCTGAACAGTATCAAGTTTGTACGGTCTGTCACGGTACCATGTTGCGTGGTAACAGTAGCACCAAGGCTCCAGCAATTGCAGGTTTGCAATCTTGGTATGTGAGTAAACAGCTCACTAGCTTTAAAAAAGAATGGCGTGGTAAACATCCGCAAGACGTACCGGGCACCGAAATGTATCCCGTTGCAGCGGGAATGTCTGAAAAAGAAATCAGTGCAGCCGCAAAATTTGTTGCATCGTTACCAGTACCAACATCTACCAGCGCTACGGTTACCGGAGATGTTGAAGCTGGCGAAAAGCTTTATTCTGCGTGCAAGGCTTGTCATGGCGGCAAAGCCGATGGCAATAAATTGCTGGGAGCGCCAAGTTTGGCAATCCAAAATGATTGGTATTTAAAGCAGCAATTAATTAACTATCGAGACGGTATTCGCGGTAGCCATCCCGAAGATTCAAAAGGGGCGTCAATGGCACAAGCAGCAAAAGGACTTAGTGGCGAACACGATATCGATAATATTGTTGCGTACATTTCCACCTTATAAATTCAATAATGTAGGAATCTATTCTATGAACCTTAAGAAGACTCTAGTACTTTCTGCGGCACTGTTGTCGTTTGCGCAATTAAGCTCGGCGGAAGTCACTCGTCATCCGTTACCAAACAACAGCACTTTTCCCATTGCGCGTGCGGTAGAAGTCACCGCTGACACCACATTGATTTATCACAGTGGTCAAGTACCCGCTGCGGCAAAGCCAGACGCTGAAAAAGGCAGTCGTGAGTATTACGGTGATACCTATACTCAAGCGATGAGTGTTTTCGGTAAATTCGAGCAATCACTCGCTGATTTAGGTTTAGGTTTTGGCGATGCTGTAAAACTCACCGTGTTTTTAGTGGGTGATCCAGAGATGGACGGCAAAATGGATTTCCAAGGTTTTATGAAAGCCTACACTCAATTCTTTGGCACTAAAGAACAGCCAAACCTTCCTGCACGCTCTGCTATTCAAATTGCTGGATTAGCCGGTGGCCCTGGCATGTTGGTTGAAATCGAAATGGTTTTAGCAAAACCTAGCAAATAATTGGCGAACTATTTTTTGCTAAAACGGCGACTTTTCAGTCGCCGTTTTTGTTTCCAGATTAGCAAACTGATAAAAATCTAGTGTTTTGCTAAATACTTATTCTTCTCATTGATCTCAGCAGAAATTGTTGTCACTGAGTTCGCTATTCGCTATCGGGTTCGAATTTATAACCTAAGCCATAAACCGAATGAACATAGCTGTGATCAGGGTTGGCTTGATCGAGTTTTTTGCGTAATTTTTTAATATGACTGTCGATGGTTCTTTCGCTCACAATTCGATAATCGGAATAGATGTTATCCATAATCTGGTTGCGCGAATAAATTCTTCCAGGGCTTTGCATTAATAATTTAAGCAACGCTAACTCTGTGGCCGTTAAATCAATCTCTTGATCTTTAATACGAACTCGACAACGATCGGTTAATAATTCAATGTTTGCAGGTTTGCTCTGTGTATTTGCGTCTGGATTGGTTCTGCGTAAAACGGTTTTTACTCGTGCAACAACTTCTCTTGGGCTGTAAGGCTTGCAGATATAATCATCTGCGCCCAGTTCTAATCCTAATAGACGATCAATTTCTTCAATTTTCGCGGTGGTTATTAAAATAGGCAATTGACTCTTGGCGCGAATGCGTTTGCAAACTTCCAATCCATCAAGGCCTGGTAACATTAAATCAAGAATAACCGCATTGGTTTTGTTGTGTTCAAGCCATGCTAATACTTCATCGCCTCGCGCAATCGTATGAGTATTAAATCCAGAGGCTTTAAAATAGTCTTGTAAAAGCCCAGACAAACTTTTTTCGTCTTCAACTATTAATATATGCTGGGTATTGGTCGCGTTCATAAATCAATAACCGGAGATAAAAGGAAGTTCAATAATAATTTTTAAACCGCCAAGCGAACTGCTTTCAGCTTTAATCGTACCGTCGTGAGCAATAACGATATTTTTCACAATGGCCAGACCGATGCCGGCACCGCCTGAATTTCGATTGCGAGAATTCTCTGCTCGATAAAGCGGATCGAATAATTTACCCAAATGGATTACGTCAACACTTGGGGCGCTGTCTTGGATAACTAACATGACTTTTCGATCGTTCTTTTCTAGCAATAACTCAACTTGTCCGGGTGCGTCGGTATAGTTCAAACTGTTATTCAAAAGATTTAGCAACAGTTGCTCGAAACGCTGACGGTCAATCAACATTGAAACGCGGTCGACGTTACTGCTAAAACGCAAATTAAGTCCTTTTTCTATGAAGGCGGGTTCAACCGTCGTTCGAACTTGATCAACCAAGGCTTTTAAATCGGTCTCGTGTTTTTGATAATTTAATGCGCCCAGCTCGGAGACAGAAAGCTGGTACAAATCGTTAATTAATTGTGTGAGCTGATTAATATGGGTATTGAGCGCTTCTAGATTGTCTTTATTCGGCTTGCGAATACCGTCGATAAAGGCTTCAATTTGGCCTTTTAAAAATGTAACCGGAGTTCTTAATTCGTGGGAAATATCGGCCACCCAGCGTTTACGTTGTTCCCGATTTGCCTCTAGGGTTTGCGCTAACTCGTTAAAATATTTTCCAAGTGTGGCGATTTCATCTTGGCCGCGAATTTCTACACGCGCGTCGTATTTGCCGTCGATTAATCGCGCAGTTGCTCTTTGCAGTTTTTGAACGGGTTTTACCAAAATGGCAGCCAACGGAAATGCAAAGGCCGCAGAGGCAATTAACGCTAATAAGCCAATGACAACAAAATTGTTGGTTTGATTGCGTAAAAAATGCAGCTCCGATTGTGATTTCAATCGCTTGGGAATTTCGAAGCCAACGAAACCAATGGTCTTGCCATTGATGCTGAGGTTTTGCCAAGTAATATCATCTTTGTCATCACTATCGCCGCGAATTTTACCGACCAAAATATTGTGGTGTTTATCCGCTAACACCAAATTACCTAAAGGCAAAGGTGGCTTCTTGCGTTGATCGTGATCTTTGTGAGAGCGAGGAAGGTGCCTTTCTTCGAGCTCTTCCAGCTCGTCTTCACTGGCTAAACCCGATGCTTGAAACCAAGTGATGCGTTGTAGATTCCACCAACGCCTTGGATTTTCAATCAGTGTCTGCCAGCTATCGTCATACTTATACATCTTCTCAAGCTTGGGTTTAATAAGCTGGATTTGCGCTTCTGAAACTCGGGCAACATAGTGTTTAAAACCGTGATCGAGGCTGTACTGAACCCAAAACAATAGTCCGGTAACCAGCGTGGTTGAACTAAAAAACAGCACCAGCCAGAGTTTTAACGCTAGGTTGAATTTTGGTATTTGCATATACTTTACGATCACAGAAACAATTACAGCATCATACAAGAATCGTGATCTGCGCCAATGGCTTAGGTGTGAGTCCTTATTTTTTTCTCATTTAGGACAATAACGCAAAAATTGAGTAGTTCGATGATTGGTTGTAGTATTGGCTAATAAATATACAGAGTTGACAATGGCACGTTCAAAAAGTAGTGGTCAGTGGCTACAAGAGCACTTTAACGATCAGTTTGTAAAGCAGTCTAAAGAAGACGGCTACCGATCTAGGGCCAGTTACAAACTGCTCGAACTGCACGGAAAAGACAAATTGTTCAAACCTGGAATGTGCGTACTCGATTTAGGTGCGGCCCCCGGCGGTTGGTCACAGGTAGCGGTCGAGTTAGTCGGTGAAAGCGGCGTTGTTTTTGCGTCAGATATCTTAGAGATGGATTCGATAGCGGGTGTTGAGTTCTTACAAGGTGATTTTACCGAGCAATCTGTGTACGACGAACTCATGGAGCGTCTTGGTGAATATGGTCACGAAGGTGTAGACCTTGTAATTTCGGATATGGCGCCCAATATGAGTGGTATGCCCGAAATTGATCAACCCAGAGCCATGCATTTGGTCGAGCTTGCCCTTGAAATGGCACTACAAGTTCTCAAACCCAATGGCTCTTTCGCGGTAAAAGTGTTTCAGGGCGAAGGTTTTGATCAGTATTTAAAAGAGTTACGTGAAGCTTTTAAGACCGTAGTCACTCGCAAACCAGAATCGTCTCGGGCGCGTTCTCGGGAATGTTATCTGGTGGCTAAAGGTAGAAAGTCTTAGAACTGATAGTAATTACGTGTACTCGGGAGCTTTTTCTTTATTAGAGTGGTCATAAATACTGGAAAGTGTAACAGGCCTTGAATATGGCTTCGATGGAAGTGTAGAACTCAAACGCTATAAACCTATTGAAAACATAATCTGCCGCACAGACTGTTTTAGTGAACTAACTTTGCTCGCTTTCACTGAAATAGCGATCATAAAATACTCTAATTTGAATATCTAATTAGAGTATCAACCTACACCGCCTTAGTGTGTTTACTGTTTCCCTTATAGCTTTTTATTTCAAAAAACGTCGGGAAACCGCTGGTATTAACCGCTTTAGTTATGCCATGCTTATAATTTTGCGCTACGGCACTAGCTCAGCTGGAACCTCATACAGTGAGGCTATTAGTATTCTTATAATGAGGGCTAATCCTTGAACGACATGGCTAAAAATCTGATTTTATGGCTTGTTATTGCGGCCGTTCTGCTTTTTACATTCAATAGCTTTCAAAGCTCCACCGATAGTTCGGAAATCGACTACTCGCAATTCATTAATGAAGTGCAGACAGATCGAATCAGATCCGTAACTTTTGATGGTGCAATCATCGTTGGTGAAAGAACCAATGGCGAGCCTTTTAAGGTTGTTCGCCCAGCGGCTCAAGATCCAAAATTGATGGACGATCTGCTCAAGCATGACGTGATTGTGAAAGGCCGTGAACCGGACTCTCCAAGTTTGCTTCAGCAATTGCTAGTTGCCAGCTTCCCAATTCTTATCATTATCGCTGTGTTCATGTTCTTTATGCGCCAAATGCAGGGCGGAGCAGGCGGTCGTGGTAGCCCAATGAGCTTTGGTAAGAGTAAAGCTCGTTTGTTGGGTGAAGACCAAATTAAAACCACCTTTGCCGATGTTGCCGGTGTGGATGAAGCCAAAGAAGATGTGCAAGAACTGGTTGAGTTTTTACGCGATCCTTCTAAATTCCAGCGTCTAGGCGGCATGATTCCGCGCGGTGTGCTGATGGCAGGTCCTCCAGGAACCGGTAAAACCTTGCTTGCCAAAGCCATCGCTGGTGAAGCCAAAGTGCCCTTCTTCTCGATATCAGGTTCGGATTTCGTCGAGATGTTCGTAGGTGTTGGTGCTTCGCGTGTTCGCGATATGTTTGACCAAGCCAAAAAACAAGCGCCGTGTATTATCTTTATCGATGAGATCGATGCGGTAGGTCGTCATCGTGGCGGCGGCCACGGCGGTGGTCACGACGAGCGTGAACAAACTTTGAACCAATTATTGGTTGAAATGGACGGTTTCGAAGGCAGTGAAGGCGTTATTGTTATCGCAGCAACCAACCGTCCTGATGTACTCGATAAAGCACTGTTGCGCCCGGGTCGTTTCGACCGTCAAGTATTCGTAGGCTTGCCAGATATTCGTGGTCGTGAACAAGTACTTAAAGTGCATATGCGCAAAGTACCTATCGATGAAAGCGTTCAAGCCAGTGTTGTTGCGCGAGGTACTCCAGGTTTCTCTGGTGCCGATCTTGCCAACCTTGTTAACGAAGCGGCTCTTTTTGCTGCTCGTGCTAACAAGCGTGTTGTTACCATGGAAGAATTCGAAAATGCTCGCGACAAGATCCTTATGGGTGCCGAGCGTAAGTCTATGGTGATGAGTGAAAAAGAGAAAGAAAATACGGCCTATCACGAAGCAGGCCATGCCATTGTTGGTCGTTTAGTTCCAGAACATGACCCTGTGCATAAAGTGACCATTATTCCTCGCGGTCGTGCGTTGGGTGTGACTCAATTCTTGCCAGAGTCAGATAAATACAGCTATAGCAAACGTGCCATTGAGAGCCAAATTTGCTCTTTGTTTGGTGGTCGAATTGCCGAAGAAATCACTCTTGGTTTTGAAGGTGTTACCACTGGTGCATCGAACGATATCGAACGAGCCACCAGTCTAGCGCAGAACATGGTAACCAAATGGGGCCTGTCTGAAAAATTAGGTCCGCTACACTATGGTGAAGACGAAGCCGGAATGCCTGGTGCTGGTAATACCCACTATTCTGGCTGGACTCAAAGAACGATTGACGAAGAAATTCGCGATATTATCGATAGATGTTACAAGCGTGCTGAGCAAATTCTTACCGATAACCGCGATATTTTAGAAGCCATGAAAGACGCTTTGATGGAATATGAAACCATCGATGCCGAACAAGTTGATGACTTGATGGCACGTCGAAAAATGCGTCCTCCACGTGATTGGCGTGATGGCGGCGGTTTTACGCCACCACCCAAAGAAAGTGCCTCTAAAGGTGGTTCGTCGGATTCCATTGGTGATCCTGCCGACATCTAATCGACTCTCTCATAACGAGTAAGAGTCTCTAAAAGCCGACGAGTTAACAGCCGTCGGCTTTTCATTTTTAATCCAGTCAACTTTCTGCATAACTGAGAAACTGATTTGAAGGCGAACCTTTCAATCCTCTGCGGCGATAAATTATTAGATTTATCATGCCCGCGTGTCATGGGAATTTTGAACGTCACCCCAGATTCTTTTTACGATGGTGGTACTCTATTTGTAGGCCAATCTGTAGATAAATCTAAGTTGCTTAAGCGTGTAGAAGCGATGCTTGACGCCGGAGCTGATCTGATTGACGTCGGTGGGGAGTCCACCCGTCCGGGATCGGATGTGGTAACCACTGAGCAAGAATTGGATCGTGTGGTTACGGCGGTTGATTGGATTCGACAGCACTTTGATACCATTATTTCCGTGGATACCAGTACACCTGAAGTTATGATCGAATCGCAAAAAGCGGGTGCTGGTTTAATCAACGATGTACGTGCACTCCAACGACCGGGTGCAGTAGTGGCAGCAAAAGCTACCGGATTGGCGGTTTGTTTGATGCATATGCAAGGCGAGCCACAATCTATGCAGGCTAATCCTCAATACTTTGATTTATTAGCCGAAGTCGAAACTTTTCTTTTAAAAAGAATCGATGTTTGCGCAGAGGCAGGAATACCCAAGAGCCAGATTATTTTAGATGTCGGCTTCGGCTTTGGAAAAACCTTAGACGACAACCTGCGATTGATGCGAAATCTAAAAAGGTATTGTGATCTACCGTTTGCTCATTTAGTTGGGGTTTCACGAAAATCCATGATCGGTACAATTACCGGTTGTGAGGTGGGTGAGCGTTTGAATGGCAGCTTGGCGTTGGCTTACGAGTCTTTATGCCAAGGCGCAAAAATATTGCGTGTGCACGATGTTAAAGAAACGGTAGATATCGTTAAAATTTATACTGCTCTGCATTCTGGCTAGTTTCACTGGTTTTGATTAGGTTCATTAACTAAGTTTTATGCTTGCTGTGACAACTCCTGAACACAGCGTTAATCCTACTGATTTATTATGGCAAGAAAATATTTTGGTACCGACGGTATCCGTGGTCGTGTTGGTGAGGGTGCAATTACGCCCGAGTTTGTGCTGCGCCTTGGCTGGGCTGCCGGTCAAGTTCTGGTAGAGCAAAGTGCGAAGACCGGCGGTTCTCGCCAGATTCTTATCGGCAAAGACACTCGAATCTCCGGCTACATGTTTGAGTCTGCTTTGCAGGCAGGGCTGATCAGTGCAGGTATCGACGTTGGGTTACTTGGGCCAATGCCAACCCCGGCAATCGCGTATCTCACTCGTACATTGCAAGCGCAAGCAGGTATTGTTATCAGTGCCTCGCATAATCCTTTCTACGATAACGGTATTAAGTTTTTCAATAGCGAAGGCACCAAGCTTGATGACGAAATTGAACAGGCCATTGAAGACAAGCTGAGCGAAACCATGGTGACCGCATCGGGCCTAGGTAAAGCTCGACGTATCAATGATGCCGCAGGACGTTATATTGAATATTGCAAAAGTACTGTGCCTTGGGGTTTCAGCCTCATGGGCCTACAAATCGTTCTAGATTGTGCCAACGGTGCTACCTACCACGTTGCCCCAAAGGTATTTACCGAGCTCGGCGCTAAGGTCATCTCACTGGCAGTAGAGCCGGATGGTTTGAATATTAACGCCGATTGTGGATCTACCCACCCGCAGCGATTACAAGCTGAAGTGCTCAATCGCGGCGCTGATTTAGGTATTGCGCTGGACGGCGATGGAGACCGAGTACTCATGGTCGATCATAAGGGCGAGTTGGTTGATGGTGACGAATTGCTCTTTATCATAGCTGAACATCGATTATCACAAAATAGCCATTGTCAGGGCGTGGTAGGTACTTTAATGAGTAACCTAGGGCTCGAACTTGCGCTAAAAGAAAAAAACATAGAGTTGGTGCGCGCCAAGGTTGGCGATCGTTACGTCATCGAAGCCATGAAAGATAAAAATTGGATGCTCGGTGGCGAGTCTTCCGGTCATATTATCTGCAACGACGTAACTACCACAGGCGACGGAATTATCGCCGCTCTGCAAGTATTAAAAGCTTTGGTACATCAGGAAAAAAGCTTGCATCAGGCCAAGCTCGGCATGAAAAAATTCCCGCAAACCATGATTAACGTGCGAACGCCATCGCGTGAAAAGTTGCACACCAGCGAAAACATAAAACTCGCCGTCGCCAATGCCGAAACCGAATTGGCAGGTTCTGGCCGAGTCCTTTTGAGGCCATCTGGCACTGAGCCGTTAGTTCGGGTAATGGTTGAAGGCGAAAACCAAATGTTAGTTCGCGAGGTTGCACAAAAACTCGCCAAGGTGGTTGAATCCGAACTCGCGTGAGGCTCACACGCACGTCTCAATGATTGTAAGTTCACCTTATCTCATATAGTATTGGCGCCCGCTTTATGCCGGCCCTGGATGATCCATAAGCAATTTTAAGGAACCATAAAAATGCGAAGATCTCTTGTTGTGGGCAATTGGAAGATGAACGGCAGCTTAGTGCAAAACAAAGATCTTGTTGGTGCGCTCAAGCAAAAATCGTTTCCTTCAAATGTGGAAGTTGTTGTTTGTCCACCTACGGTGTACCTGCCACAAGTGGCTGATCTCGTTAATGAAGACAGTATTTGTGTGGGAGCCCAGGATGTGAGTCACCAAGCAAATGGTGCTTACACTGGTGATACCGCGGCTGAGATGCTCAAAGAGTTTGCCTGCCAATACGTTATCGTTGGTCATTCTGAGCGTCGCGAATATCAACGCGAAAGTAATACAACTGTGGCTGAAAAATGCCTACAGGCTTTGAAGAATAACATTACACCAATAGCGTGTGTGGGTGAGTCTTTGGAGCAGCGAGAACAAGGCGCGACCTTATCGGTAATTTCCGAACAAATTCAAGCCTTGATTGAGCGACTCAGTGAAGACCAGCTTAAAAGCATCGTTATTGCCTACGAGCCTATCTGGGCTATTGGTACAGGTTTAACGGCGACCCCAGAGCAAGCACAAGAAGTGCACGCAGCCATTCGTGAACAACTGGCCGATGCCGGTTCAAGTGTATCGCTGTTGTATGGTGGAAGCGTAAAAGCTGCGAATGCAGCAGAACTATTTACACAAAAAGATATAGACGGAGCTTTAGTCGGCGGCGCCTCTCTAGATGCTGACGACTTTTGCGCAATTGCTAACTCATTTTAACTGAATAACCATCGTGACTTTAAGTCATGGGCTGAGTTGATCGTTTAATACAAATGATTTGGTAATTTCGCAGTTGGCTTGGTTGTAGAATTGTATGGGAATTTTATGCAAACCTTAGTTTTAGTTGTTTATCTCCTAATTTGCTTGGCGATTATCGGCCTAATTATGCTGCAACAAGGCAAGGGTGCCGAAGCAGGCGCTTCTTTTGGTGGCGGTGCTTCGCAAACCGTGTTCGGTAGCCAGGGCGGTGGTAATTTCTTTTCACGCCTTACCACTTGGTTGGCAGCAGTATTTTTCGTATTGGCATTTGGCTTAACCTATTTAGCCAAGCAGCAATCTACGGCAGATCTTATTGATCCAAGTCTTTTAGAGGCCGGTTCTAGCTTAGAAGCAATCCCACAATCCGATATTCCAAGCGTAGAGTTAGAAGAAGAGTCTTCTGATATTCCTGTTGTTGAAGATGCGGCGAATGATGCTGAAAACACAGCCTCTGAATCCGATATTCCAACGGTAATTGAAGACGAGACTTCTACCGAGTCTACGCCAAACAACTGATATGTAGTTGTATAGTTTGCCGAAAAAGCAGGTTAATACCTGCTTTTTTTATGTCTAAAATTTACAAAAGAATTCCAAACTGCCGACTTTTTGTAAATGAAAGCGAGTATAGAGATTAAAGATTGCTCAGAGTAGTTCACTTGCTTTAGGTACACTGTTTTCAGCAGCTTGCTTCAGTCGATATTGTTCAAACAGTTTTAGTTCGTTAAAAACTCTCGGAGTTTTCCGAAAAGTTTTGCGCTCTGGCATTACACCTTGTATAAAAGTTGGTATCTCATTTGTATTATTAAGCATGAATTTAAAATCAATGGACTGCCCGCCCCAACATCAATGGATCAATAAGAGTACTCCAACGTGAAGATTTGTTATTTTGTTAATCAATACCCCAAAGTCAGTCACACGTTTATTCGTCGAGAAATTTTAGCGCTAGAAACCCTCGGTGCCAGCGTAGTTCGTATTGCAGCGCGTAATTCCCCAGAGGAGTTGGTAGACGAGACCGATAAAAGAGAACTCGCCAAAACCCGTTGTATCGCCATGGGCAACAAAAAATCATTACTGAAATCCGGTTTCAAACAACTTGTTAAAGATCCTGTTGGTTTTTTTAAAGCTGCCATAGAAGCAATCAAGCTTGGTTTTAATGATCAAAGTCGCTACCTCTATAACTTCGTTTATTTACTCGAAGCCTGCGAACTCTTAAGAATTTGCGAAGAGCAACAAGTCGATCATGTTCACGCCCATTTTGGAACCAATTCAACATCGGTTGTAATGTTGTGTCGCTTATTGGGCGGCCCCAAGTACAGTTTTACCGTGCATGGCCCAGAAGAGTTTGATAAACCCATTCAGCTGTCTTTGGGTAAAAAAATAGAAAATTCAGCGTTCGTTGTTGCCATTACCTCTTTTTGCCGCAGCCAGCTTATGCGTTGGTGCAGTTTTGAACACTGGAAAAAAATAACCATCGTTCACTGTGCCGTTGATGATGAGCTACTTACAAAACCTCACATGCCCATTAGTTCGACAAACCGTTTTATTAATATCGGTCGGTTGAGTGAACAAAAAGGCCAATTACTATTGGTAGAAGCCATGGCGCTTTTAAAAGAGCGGGGCGTGTCGGCACATATTTCATTAATTGGTGATGGTGACTTAAGAACCGAAATTGAACGTACTATCGCTGTTCACGGTTTGGAAGAATACGTGAGCTTGTTAGGTTGGCGCTCAACAGCGCAAATTATCGAAGAGCTTGATAACGGTTCTGCCTTGGTGTTACCCAGTTTTGCCGAGGGTTTACCGGTTTCGATTATGGAAGCCTGCGCACGTAAACGGCCCATCTTAACCACCTATATTGCGGGCATCCCCGAATTAATTGATGAAAACAGTGGTTGGTTAATTCCTGCGGGCGATGCAAACGCAATCGCCGATGCTATCGAAAACATCACTCAGCATTCTCTAGAGCAGCTTACAGCGTTAGGTGAATACGGTTTTCAGCGAGTTAGCGAAGAGCATGACAGTGTTCGAGAAGCGCAAAAATTATTGGATGCAATAAAATCATTGGAGGATTAGCGGTGTTAACACTTATATGCTGGTTGATTTTTATTGTTGTCGCCATACCGCTCGGGATTTTCGTCATCGAGTGTATTTGCTCTGTCTTTTATAAAGCACCCATCGTTCATGAAGAGCAATTTCACACAAATTCGAGTGTGATCTTAATTCCCGCTCATAATGAAGAGCAGGTGATTCGAAATACGTTAAACACCATTATTCCTCAGTTGGCCGATTCCGATCGAGTTTTGGTGATTGCTGATAATTGCAGTGATTCAACGGCCGACATTGTTCGTGAACTGGGATGCGATGTTACCGAACGATTCCATGAAACCGACCGAGGTAAAGGTTTTGCGTTATCACACGGATTAGAGGTATTAACGCCCAACCCGCCCGACGTAGTGATTATTGTCGATGCCGACTGCCAAGTTCAGCCTGGAGCAATCGCTCGAATCAAAGCTGCAACCTTACAATTTCAAAAACCGGTGCAGGCACGGTATTTATTGCAAAGCCCAGAGGGTGCAGGCATTAAAACCAAGGTCTCTGAATTTGCTGTTTTTATTAAGAATAAAATTCGCACCAAAGGTTTAAGTGTTTTGGGTGCGCCAATTCCTTTGCTGGGTTCGGGCATGGGTTTTTTGTGGCGAGATGTAACCTCAGTATCTTTAGCGTCGGGTGAAATTGTTGAAGACATGAAGTTGGGTATTGAATTGGCCGATCAAGGTCAGGGTTCTCTATACGACGACGGCGCGGTTGTATTAAGTGAATTGCCGGTAACCGAAGCAGCTCTTGCGAAACAGCGAGAGCGTTGGGAACACGGTCACATGGGTATGATTCAAAAATTTGCGCTGCCATTAATTAAAAATAGTCTTGCGCGAACCAACCCAAAACTATTACTTTTCGGCCTAGATTTAGCCGTGCCGCCGTTATCATTGCTATTAATGTTTGCCGTTGGTGTGTTTTTATTTTTCGCCTTTATGCAAATATTTATCGATTTACACGGATTATTATCAGCGGTGGCATGGCTGGTATTTGCTGTAATTTCTAGCGTATTTATTGTTTGGTTGCTCGCTGCACAACATATTTTAAAACCTTCGGAATTAATTCATATTCCTCTTTATGTATTATCCAAGCTTGGAGTGTACAAAGGTTTTGTTGAGAAAAAACAAACCACGTGGAATCGAACCGACAGACACTGAACGACGTTTTAGAATTATTATCTGAGGTGTGTTTGTGATCCAGCTTATTCAAGGTGACATCACCAAAGCTCACGTTGATGCTATCGTGAATGCTGCTAATAGTGGTCTATTGGGTGGTGGCGGTGTTGATGGTGCAATTCACAAAGCCGCCGGCTCGTCGTTACTTGAAGCGTGCCGGCAATTGCCTAAGCGCAATGGTGTTCGCTGTGAAACTGGTCAAGCCAAGATTACACACGCTGGTGATTTATCGGCAAAATTCGTAATTCACACCGTTGGTCCA
Organism: uncultured Alteromonadales bacterium; assembly: GCA_937864365.1. GTDB lineage: Bacteria > Pseudomonadota > Gammaproteobacteria > Pseudomonadales > Cellvibrionaceae > Sessilibacter. Next base: position 39,943 of record CALMJT010000147.1, read on the forward strand.
ATTTATTCCAGCTGCGCAAATCCTGTGGAATTATTGCGAAGTTGTTATATCAACTCTCTGAACCTAGCGATAGAAAACGATTGCCAATCAATTGCGTTTCCTGCGGTATCGTGTGGTGTTTATGGCTATCCCTTACAAGAAGCAGCAGACATCGCACTTGATGTTTGCAACTCGACGCCATTCATAGTGTTAGACATTCAATTCTATTTGTACGACAAAAAAACACTGTTGATTTGGCAACAAGCGTTTGAAGCTCTCGGTTAATAGTGGATTTATTCAACCCGATCCAATTTAGAAGACAAATGTTAGCGAGTAGTGTTTTTAACCTTTTCTAGATCCAGCTGTTGACTGATTTCTCAATAAGTCGCTTTTCTTTACCTTATAGGAACCTCTGATTAACTCATCCATGATTTAATCAGAGGACAGAAATTGAAAATGTGATTTCCAATTTCTTCACAATTTCAATCACTTACAGTTCTTGAAATTGGCGACACTTCCTTGTGTCGCGGGAAACTCTAGGTTAATCAGAGTTTCCTATATTCTTTTAAAGGCTATTGCTCGCTGAGACAATAAGGTGCTTACTCGTTTCATAAATGACTATTTTTAGGAGTTGGAATATGAAAACTGTGCTGATCTGTATAAAATTTATTACCCTTTTAATCGCTTTTTCCTCCAGTATCGTCTTCGCGCAAGCGCCCGCAAATCCTGCCAGTGAGGTTAAAATTATTGGTTTGGCCGAGCGTCAACAAACTCCTGAAAAAACCGAATTTTCAAAGACCTCGGCTATCTACCCTGAAGGCGCACCGTTTTCCGAGTTGGTACGTGTTGATAATACTTTGTATCTTGCGGGCATGATTCCGGTAAAACCAGGAACTCTAGAGTTGGTTGAAGGTGGAATTGTTGAACAGAGTCATCAGACACTTAACAATATAAAAGCTGTTTTAGAAGCAAACGGTTATTCCATGAAAAATATCGTTAAATGTACGGTAATGTTGTCTGATATTTCTCAGTGGTCGAAGTTTAATTCTATCTATAAAGAATATTTTTCCGCGCCTTATCCTGCACGCAGTGCTATGGGTGTTAAAGACTTGGCCCTAGGCGCTTTGTTAGAAGTGGAATGTATTGGTGCAGCGGTTTTGTAATTGCCGTCAATATTTAAACGCCTTTGATTGACGTATCTACGCGTTAATCAGAAAGCGGAAATTGACAGTGATTTCTACCAAATCACAATGGTAATTATCTGTCTTTATTCAGATTGATGAATTATCTTAGCGTTGCTTAAATTAATGAATGGAATTACGTTTCTACTTGTACGTTCACAAACTCAGCCAAAAAATTCCTGAGGCTAACAGATTCATTCGTATGACCTTACAAATATTCTAAACTTATTTTTCAATCGTGTGCTTACCTTGTACAAGCTTTTCGAATTAAATCATTCGCAATGGGTGCATTGCCTCTCTGCAATTATCGTTTTAGGGTTTATACCCAGTTACACGGTTTCTTTTAGTTTTGTCCCCGTTCTTTATCATGTACATGCCGTAACCGCTTTTGCATGGTTAGCATTCGTCAATGTTCAGGCATATTCTGCACAACGAAACATGTTTAGATTTCATCGGTTTTTTGGCTATGCGACACTGGTTGCAGGATTAGCCTTTACAATTTCTACCGTTGCGGTATTTCTTAGCCGACTCAATGAAAAATTCGATAAACCCGCTATTTTTCACTTAGTGTATTGGTTGGATTTATTTTTAATACCAATGTTTATCGTGCTTTTTACGAGAGTCTTTTTATTCAGAAAAGCACCGCTAAAACATCGCGATATGGTAGTGTCGATGATGATGGTATTGCTGCCTCCAGGGTTGGGGCGTTTAATTTACACATTGTTTTTACATCCATTCAATTTTAATGTTCGATATTTTTACGAACCTATGTTATTGCTAACTCTGTTGATCATGTATTTTTATGCAAAGACTTTTGGATGGTCTAGATCTATAAAATACGTTTTTAGTTTATTGGTTGTAGCATCTATAACATCGTATCCGGCAGTTTATAGTGGTTATTTTTAGGAAAAATAATGAAGCTGACTTTTATTGAAGGTAATTTAACAAATCCCGATGTTATTAAATTACTGCAAGAACACTTACACGACATGGAAATTACATCGCCGCCAGAAAGTCGGCATGCGCTTAATTTAGACGGACTAAAAGCCACCAGCGTTACCTTTTGGAGTGCTTGGTACGACGCAGAATTAAAAGGATGTTGTGCCATGAAAGAGTTAGATGCGCAGCATGGTGAATTAAAATCCATGCGAACGGCAACCTCAGCTCGTAAAGCTGGAATTGGTTCTATTATGTTGGAGTTTTTAATTGAGCAAGCAAAGTCTCGTGGCTATAAAAAGCTGAGTTTAGAGACCGGCACACAACCGTTATTTTTTCCCGCACATGGGCTTTATGAAAAATACGGTTTTAACGAATGCGAGCCCTTTGCCGATTATGTGCTAGACCCGTATAGTCGGTTTTACACCAAAGAGCTTGATTAATTGTTTGATGGCGAGTGTGACAATCGCTGCTGTTAAGCTATTTCTAAATCTGTTATCGATTCAGCGGTGAGCATTAATTAGGTGTTATTAAAGCAACAAGCACTGAGAAGCTCTGATTAATCTAGAGTCTCCAGCGAAGCATGGATATTTCGCCTATTTTAAAACGGTAAGTGATTTACTCAGGGGTCACTCTACTTTGTGTCGATGACAATGTTACGGAACGAGCTGCTATAACCGGTTCCGTAAAAGATCAATGACGCTTACCGCTGCGTTTTTGTTTTTCTAGGGCTTTCTTTTCGGCCAGCGCCGCGGCTTTCTCTGCTCGGACTCTTGCAACTTCAATTTCTTCGGCTATTTTCATTTCCGGGGTTTCTAAGGTTAAATTACCAAGGCCACCGCTTCTGTAGTCGTGTATTAATATTTCTGCGGCCTTATGAAAGTTAACTCGTCCACCGGCTGCTTTTGCGCCGCGCTTTTTACCAATGGCTTCTAATAAGGCAATATCCCAATCGGGATTTTCAAGATCAACCTGAACCTCCATTTGGTAGCGTTTAGCCAATACATCGGGCATTGCTTGGGCAAAAAATCGAATGGCATAAAGCGCAATGTCTTCATACTCAATGGCTGTGTCTCTGATGGCACCGGTTACTGCCAGACGATAACCACTGTTGGGATTTTCTACCTTTGGCCACAAAATTCCGGGCGTATCGTTAAGCACTATGTCATCGGCAATATGAATTTGCTGCTGAGCTTTGGTAACCGCGGGTTCGTTGCCAACCTTTGCCGCAGATCTTCCGGCAAGAGCGTTAATCAGAGTCGATTTACCTACATTGGGAATACCAATAACCAGTACCTGAATTTTGCGGGTTTTCGCAATGGTATTTGGCGCTAATTTGCGAATCAGGTCGAAAACCTGCTTGGTTTCTCCGGCATTGCGTGAGTTTATGGCAAGAGATTGAATGTTCTTTTCGGTGTTCAGGTGTGTCTTCCAGGCTTGCGTCATTTCTGGATCAGCCAGATCTGCCTTGCTCAATAACTTAATACAGGGTTTTGAGCCTTTTAATTCGGCAATAACGGGGTTTTCGCTGCTGTAGGGGATACGAGCGTCGACGATTTCGATAATAACGTCGATCTTGGGCAGAACTTCTAGGATTTCTTTGCGGGCCTTATGCATATGGCCCGGGTACCAATTGATACTCATGGATTGCTCTAATCTTGTGGATTTACCTATTTAGGGCGATTGTAGCATTATTGTTAGGGTAATGATTAACGGCAGCTTCATTCTGGTAAATCACAACTTGGGTTGTGTGGTGTCAGACGTTACAATTTGCGCTTGCTATGTACTCCGGTTTTCCTCTATGAAAAAAGCCTTACCGTGGATCACGCTAACGTTAACAATCGTAGCAACCGTTCTCTTTCTGGTTGTAGACTTTGATGATCCTTTATATCAATCACTGTTGCTCTCCAGAAGTAATGGCTTTGATGGTTTTAGTTGGCTCAGTGGGCAGTTTCTGCATACGGATTGGAATCATTTTATTTTTGATGTTTTCGCCTTTTTAATTTTGGGGTATTGCATCGAATCCCATTCACGCATCATGTGGATGGTGACTTTGATTTTGGGCTTTTCTTCAATGGGTATTTGGTTTTGGTATCAAACCGAATTTAATTATTATGCAGGTCTGTCGGGTGCTTTAAATTGCTTTTTAGTGGTTGCACTTTATTCGTTGCGCGATACGCAATCGCTATTTCGCGGTAACGGATTATTGTGGTTATTATTTATTGGTGCATTAATTAAAAATTTGGTTGAGTTTAAAACCGGTGGTGCATTATTTTCATCAACGCGTTGGCGCAGTACACCCAGTTTTCACCTGGTTGGTCAATTAGTGGGTGTGTTTATTGTTTTAGTATTAACTGCTAGAAACCTTGTTCCCAAGCGTTCTTTATCGTCTGAATAACAGCGTTATTTTTAATGCTGAATTTTTTTAGCATTAAAACCATTTTTGTCATGCCAAAATGAAAAGCGCTTCTGAACACCTTATTTATGATTTAAGTCGGCAGCTTATCCGTGTGTTGCCGAAAAATCTCGGTTAATGAGACTTTTATATTTTTATCGATATATTCTCATAAAAGAGGCGCTGATTAAATCGAAGTTACTTTAGCTAAAAGCCGTTAAAGTATATAACCAACGTATTGGGCGCCGTATAATTTCTTATTTCAACTTAAACTTGCTTTCTATGATGCTCAGGTTGGTGTCATCCATCTTATAGTTTTTAATCCTTGCTATGCTTAATTATTAGAGAAAACTTCTGATTAATGCGTTCTTGATTTAATTGGATGATAAAAATTGAAAATAAGATTTCCAGATTCTTCACTATTTCAATTACTTACAGTTTTGGTAATTAGCGATACATTCATGTATCGCAGGAAGCTCCGAGTGAATCAGGGTTTCTTAGAGTTGAAGGCTTAAATTTTTCGATTCGATCAAGCTCACTTTTTTCGATGGCAGCTGTAAACAAATAAAAGACTGGGTCGATATATATTGAGTTAATGTTTTTTGTGAATATGTACATTCGGTATTGCAACTTTGTACGGTAAGTTTCTATGAGAAAAACGGGTCCTGTTACAGGTCGTCAGATTACCCTGAATTCGGACGATCAACTGGTCACATCCACCACAACAAAAGGTGTATTACCTTTTGTAACGACCGCTTTTGTGATGTTGCTGGCTATTCTAGAGAGCAACTTCTCGGCCAAGCGCACAATATTGTTCGTCATCCCGATATGCCGCCAGAAGCATTTTCTAAAATGTGGTCAGATCTTAAGGCTGGAAATCCTTGGATGGGGCTCGTTAAAAATCGCTGCTCCAACGGCGATCATTACTGGGTAGATGCTTATGTCACGCCAGTCAGTGATCAAGGTGAAATCCTAGGGTATGAATCGGTGCGTGTGGCGCCAACGCAAGAACAAATAGATCGCGCAGAATTAGCTTATGCTCGCCTTCGTTCGGGTAAGCCTGCTGTACCTATGATCACCAGTTTATGGGGCAAATTACGCAATTATATTTTGGTTTCATTGAGTATTTTCGTGGTTCTCATTTGCGGATTTCTTATTATTCACGACGTAGAATTTCTCACAGGTTTGATGGCGTTAGTGGCCAGTATTATTGCGGGCACGATATCCGTTAAGCTGTTGTCGGTGCCGCTTAAACGGACGCTGAAACATTCTCGTGAAACTATTTACGATCCATTGGCTGCGTATATTTATACCGGCAGAAGTGATATTTACGGCGAAATACTGTTAGCAACAGCCGCGCAAAAAGCTCGATTACGCACAGCGTTAGGTCGTTTTAACGAGGCTGCGCGGGAGCTTTTGGATAAATCCACTGCGGCGCAGACCGAAGTAGAAGCCAGTTTAGAAAATATGAATGCGCAGCAAAAAGAATCGTCTCAGGTTGCCGAATCAATGGGTCAAATGGCCGAGGCCGTTCAAGAAGTTGCCAGCGGGGTTAGTCAAACCAGTAATGCCACCGTTGACGCCATGAAAGAAGTGAAAAATGGCGAACAAGTATTAGTGGAGGCTAATCGAGAGATCGGCCAGCTTTCTAGCACGGTTACCGCTCTGTCTTCTGTGCTGGAAAACCTATCCGGCGGCAGCGCTAAAATCGCCAGTGTTATCGACGTAATTCGTGCCATTGCAGATCAAACCAATTTATTGGCGTTAAACGCCGCGATCGAAGCCGCTCGTGCTGGCGAGCAGGGACGAGGTTTCTCCGTGGTTGCCGATGAGGTTCGCTCGTTGGCGCAACGCACTCAAGAATCCACCCAAGATATTCAAATAATCATCGAAGAGTTAGGGAAAGCCACCACGGCCGCCGTATCGAGTATGGATTCCTGCCAAGAGTCTTCAAGCCGCAGTGTTGATCGTATCGAAAATGTGAATAACGCCTTAAAACGAATTGCCGAATCAGTAATGGGTATTGAAAAAATGTCCCATCAAATCGCTGCTGCCGCCGAAGAGCAATCCGCAGCGGCCAGTGAGGTCAACACAAATACTCGTAATATTTCCAATATTGCCAAAGTAACGCAGGACAAAGCGGCCGTGGCCGCGAGTTTGAGCGGACAGATGTCGGAATTAGCCGAGCGACAATTTTTATTGGTTGAGCGATTTAAATAAACAAATTACTCTGTGTGGGCGAATCTCGGATTAAATCATCGCAGAATTAATCTGAGCTTCTCGTCCTTTTCATAGATGCTAACGATGCCATGTACGTAATTGCTGCAAAGTTATTAATGATATTTTTGGTACTGTTACTCACAGAAAATGAAGATGCGTTTAGTCTCTATAGGAATCCCTGATGAACTCAGCCATGATTTCATCAGAGATTAATAACTGACGATGAGACTGCTAATTCTTTCACAGTTTCAATTAATTGCTGTTCTTGAAATTGTCGATACGTTTCTGTATCACCGGAAATTTCAGCCAATCAGAGTTTCTTATGCGTAAAACTACCTTTAAAATAAGGTTTAAACGCATAAGTTCACATAGAATAAGTGGAATCAATGAGCTGCGAGCACTCTCAATCCTATCAAAAAGGAATTTTGGCACCGGTGCCGAACTTCGCTAAATTTATCACCTATACCCTAACCAGCGTCGATAAACTAGGTCAGTGTTTAGCTCAACTCGCTTTGCGTTGTGATGGCGAATCCGTAGTCTTAGCATTGAGCGCTAATCTCGTTGCGAAAATTAGCGCTGGTGCGAACATTCCGGGTTTAAAGGCAATGCCCGAGTTTTCTCACAATGGTTTATCGCTAACCCAAGATCAGACCGATTTATTGATTTGGTTGCGCAGTAATGGTGACGGGGCAAGTATTGGCGATCTTGCTCAAAAAGCCTTGTCTATCGACTTATTACTGCAACCCAATTTTGCACTACACAGCAGTGTTGATTGCTTTAATTATAACAATCGAGATTTAAGCGGTTATGAAGATGGTACCGAAAACCCCGAAGGCGACAAAGCCATCGAAACCGCGTTTTTACAGCACGAAAACCCAGAATTAAATGGAAGCAGTTTTTTGGTCATACAAAATTGGCTGCACAATTTGAAAGAATTTAAGCAGCGTAGCCAAGCCGAGCAAGACGATACCATCGGTAGACGATTAAGCGATAACGAAGAGTTTGATGAAGCGCCAGAATCGGCCCATGTAAAGCGGACTGCCCAAGAAAGCTTTGATCCAGAAGCATTTATACTGCGCCGCTCCATGCCTTGGGTAAATGGTAATGAAAACGGCCTAATATTCGCCGCCTTTGCCGCCAGCTTCGACCCTTTTGAAACCATTGTGCAACGAATGATAGGCGCCGAAGACGGACTTGTGGATAATCTATTTAGCTTCACCAAACCGCAAGGTGGAGGTTATTACTGGTGTCCACCGGTGAGTGAGGGTAGGGTAAACTTTTCTGCAATTATTGCGCGTTAATAATTTCGATTGCATTAGTGTTTTTTAGAATTCGTTAATTAAATAAAGCGCTTAAATTTTTGAGGTTTTTTTATTTGAGGGGCTCTCTGATTAAATCTTCCTTATTTAATCAGAGAATAAAGCTGAAAGTGCGAATTTCAGTGGGTGATACGCAATCAAGCGGTCGCTAATAAGCGTATCAACACGTCCTTGTTTACAGAAAAGTCCTTTTTTCAGCGATTCCTAATGTTGCGGTAAATAATTCAGAGATCATTATGTTAAGAATCTACCTAATTATTTACCTAAACGTTTGAACGTGTTCACGTTCAAACGCCACTGTTTTTATAATAAATACCTAAGACTATTTAATCTATTACAGATGGTTACATGCTGTAGGAACCTCTGATTAACTCATCCATGATTTAATCAGAGGACAGAAATTGAAAATACGATTTCCAATTTCTTCACAATTTCAATCACTTACCGTTCTTGAAATTGGCGACACATCCTTGTGTCGCGAGAAACTCTAGGTTAATCAGAGTTTCCTGTATTTGAGTTCAGAAAAATTTTGGTATTTCGAGATCGCTAGTTTGACGTTTACGCTAAGAATTTCTAAACAATAAGAAACTGATTTAATCAGGTTAATCGTTTAAATAAGATTTGAATAATGTACTAACTTCTTTATACGCTATACAAAAAATATTGTTTATCAGCGAGTTAACAGTGCAGAATTATTTATTGTGAAAACAGTTAAAGCGGATAAGAATGTATTGAGCAGGAGATTCTACAGAGGAATGTAAGAAAAATAATTGCTGAGCTTATTTTTTTCAAAAACAAAAAAAGGCAAACCATTATGATTTGCCTTTTATAAAGCATTCAGTAATATTTATTAAAAACTCCAGCTTATTCTGTGTTTTTAATACGTTAACAACGTTTTATTAACTTCTGCTTTTTAAATTAATCGCGAACTGATCAAAGCTTATTATAAAGCAACGATGTTCTCGGCCTGTGGGCCTTTTTTGCCTTGAGTAACAGTGAACTGAACTTGTTGGCCTTCGGCCAAAGTTTTAAATCCTGAACTGGCAATAGCGCTGAAGTGCGCAAATACATCTGGGCCAGACTTTTGTTCGATAAAACCAAAGCCTTTAGATTCGTTAAACCATTTTACGGTGCCAGTAGTTGTATTAGACATAATAAATATCCTGTAAGGAAAAATAAAAGAGTACCCTAAGTGGGCGTATATAAGCGGGAAATATAAATTGAAATTTACACGCTACAGGACGAAGAACTACAAAGACACGACGAAATGGAGGTAATAAAAACAGACTTACTTTCAAGCTGTGATGACTATATAGACCTCTATGTATAAAGTCAAACAATTTCTGACATGTATGATAGCTAAGTTCCTCCAACTGTTTAACGCCGTACAAATTTAACCCTGTACAAATTAGTTTGTACAACAAGACTATGCACAGCAACAGCGGAATGATTGTTTGTTCAAAATTCCCAAAATCCTGTGAGACAGGTCATCGGAACTTCTAAATGAGCCAGATAGATGAATCTGAATTTCGTTACCTGAGATGAGGTGAAATCATCAGCAAAAATATCATTAGCCGCAAACACTGAGCGTTACTGACTAATACGCTCTGGTAGGACGAGAATTTATTGCAATACGAAGATATCTCGTTAATGTCTTAAACATTAGAACTGCTTTTATTGAAACACGAAAAACCAATACTGTTCAGACCTGTGTTTAAACAGATTTTCTGCGTTATTTCTATATAACTGTTTTAAGTGAATTTTTTCATAAGTTGATCACAAACTTTTAAGAAACACTTATAGATATTAGGCTTTTTCTAGCATCTGTTTATAAGGCCGATTTTTTAAAATCATTGTGATCTGGTTAACGCTTTTTGGCAGGTTTTACATGAAAAAGTGTTAAGCAAGTCATGCTCAGCCACAGATATGGCGGCTAGTATCTATTAAAAATAGAACGTGGTTGATTGGCTGCTGAGATGAATGTGATTAATAGACTTTGTTATTTGGTTTTTATCTGGTTTGGATTATTTTTATCCGGCTGTGCCGTCAATGTTCCTATTGATGCTTACAACGAATCAACCGGTGACGAACCCACGCATCAGTCGCACAGCAAAGTCGTTATCTTTGTGCCTTCGGAAGTCGCCGAAGAATCATTCGGTCAGGTTGGTGTTTTGGCGGTTGGCGTCTTATTGGATTGGAAATTAGCGGCGGGTGATGCCATTGCTGAGTCCTCCAAAAATTTCTTTGAAAATTATTTTTCTAATGTAGAAGTGCGACAAGAAAATTATAAACGTGGTGCTTGCGCTGACTGTGCATTAGCAGTTGTGCCACGTATCGATGCTGTTGATATCAATAAAATTACCATGCAAAGCAAGGTTGCTTTAAATTTTGAAATTTTCGATGGCGAAGGTGCAGAGGTTTTAAGTTTGCCCATTGCGGGTCATTCTAAGGTTATGACTTTGGAGCGTTTTGGTGTTGGTGTTGTCGCCGCAAGTGTTCCGGTCGTGAGTAGCTTTGCTGCAAACCGAGTTTTGTCTCATTCCGTTGAAGACGCCTTTGAAGATGCCTTTTGGAAATTGCATCAAGAAATGAAAAAACACACCGAAACCGGTGCTCTTGCACGCAACTGGTTGCCCAAAGAGTTGCGCAATAAAACCGAATACGGCCGTTATGAATTTTCTGCCGAACGAGCCATTATCGATGCGGGTTGCGAATTTCCTAACGACGGTTTGCGTCTAGTACAAACCGGCTTTGAAGAATTATACGAAGCCTACTGCTGGAAACGCGATCCGTTTTTGGTAAGTTGTAACGGCTCTAGCTGCAACCTGGTTTATCCCGAACCTGATTTAAAAGATGTAAAAGGTTATGCTGTGGATTAAGGTTGAAAATGTAAGTTGCTGTTCGTGTTATTTTTCTGTGCTTTATATAAGTCTAACGGTATCAATGCTTTAATTAAATGTTAGTAACGTTAGATTTAAATGTCTTCTTTGGGCTGATCCCAATCTGGCCATCCCGCTTTAATTGAAGCCATAAAATCTGTCATGGTCACCCAGCCGACTACTTCCGCAGTGTAATCGATAATCCAATCTTCCCCATTCCACTCTAGAAGGTCGTAAGCGCCCAGGCCGTTTGGGTATTTAACTGCGACAAAGTATTGGCTTACGTAGGGTGGTTCTTGTTTTGGGTTTTGCCACTCAACATTATTGATTATTACGCCTTTCATACTACAAAGATTATCTCTGGTCTTAAGTGAAATTCTCTGGAATTAATCGAGTTAATTATTAAGAGTCTTCTTTCGTTGGGTTGTATTCTAAAGAATAGCCTTGTTTAAAGTGTAAAACCGTTGTCTTTTCGCCGTTATAGATAGCAATCATTTCTTTGTTAGCCGCAACTGCTAGACCTTGTACAACAATGTTTTTATTTTCATCTTTGAGGGCTATGCATCTAATTTTTTCACAATTTGAAGATTGGAATTCTTTTTTGGTGATATTTGCTTGAAGATTTGCGTTTTGGTAAGCGTGCGATGGCAGGTAAATTATTATCAAAAGAGCGAAAACTATTGCCATAATATTCCTATCGGTATTTAACAGAGTGACTATAAATTTTATGTAGTAATTAATCTGTATTTTTTGAGACGGTATTTTGTTAATCAAATTTTTTAATTTTTTATAAATAGAAGACTCTTTGTTTTGGCTAATCCTATATAAAACAAAAATTAAAACAGAAACTATACACAATCCTACAAGGCTTATATGCAGTATCAAGTTGTTATCAGCGATTAAAGAAGCGCCTTCGATAAAAAGTAAAATACACGCATAATAAAACTGAACGTACACATCTTGTACATTCAATGGAAATAGAGAGCTATCAACACCGTAAGAACTTAATGAGCCAGCGTAGGCATTTAAACCAGTCACATAAAAAAGTGGCAGCAAAAATGTCAGCGTTAAGCTCAACGTGGTTAGTAGTTGGTTTAAGTTAAACCTTATTAGTTGGGTAGGTGAATGATTGTTGGTTTCTTTTGAGTTTACGTTTTGAGAGCTATCCAAATGTGCATTCCTTATTAGCCGTTCTTCCTAAATACTACTTGCCTCAACCGATCAATTCCCATACAATTCGCGCCCCTAAATGACCGTCGATTTTTTGGGTTGTCGGTCCTCCTTGCTTCACCAATTTGGGAAGCTTAACCCGTAAGGAGCATTCATGCGTCACTACGAAATTATCTTTTTGGTCCACCCAGACCAAAGCGAGCAAGTACCTGGTATGGTAGAGCGCTACACCGCGTCTATCAACGAGTCTGGCGGTCAAGTTCACCGCATGGAAGACTGGGGTCGTCGTCAACTTGCTTACTCAATCAACAAGATTCATAAAGCACATTACATTCTTATGAATGTTGAGTGTTCACAAGAAATCTTGGACGAATTAACCACTACTTTCCGTTACAACGATGCAGTATTGCGTCACATGGTTGTTCGCTGTGATGAAGCTATCACTGGCGAGTCTCCAATCATGAAGGCTGAGCAAGAAGGCCGTGAGCGCAAAGCGCGTCGTGAAGAGCGTCAAGCTCGCGAAGAAGCCGCTTCTGAAGAAGATGATTCTGATGAAGCTGATGACAATCTTTCTAGCGATGATGACGAATAAGGAGATATCCCATGGCACGTTTTTTCCGTCGTCGTAAGTTCTGCCGCTTCACCGCTGAAGGCGTAGATCAAATCGATTACAAAGATTTGGAAACTTTAAAAGCCTATGTTACTGAAACAGGCAAAATTGTTCCAAGTCGCATCACCGGTACACAAGCTAAGTATCAGCGTCAGCTTTCTACTGCTATTAAGCGCGCTCGTTACCTTGCTTTGTTGCCTTACACTGACAGTCACGAATAAGAGAGGATTAACGAGATGGAAGTTATTTTACTCGATAAAGTAGGCAGACTTGGTGGTATTGGTGACAAAGTTAACGTCAAGCCTGGCTTTGGTCGTAACTTCTTAATTCCGCAAGGTAAAGCTCTAGCGGCTACTGCTAAAAACGTTGCAGATTTCGAAGCTCGTCGCGCCGAACTTGAAGCTGTTGCTGCTGAGAAAACCGCATCTGCAGAGGCTCGTGCTGCGAAATTGGTAGAACTTGATACCGTTACTATCACTGCAATCGCTGGTGATGAAGGTAGATTGTTTGGTTCTATCGGTACTCGTGACATCGCTGATGCAATTACTGCTGCTGGTGTTGAAGTAAGCAAATCTGAAGTGAAGTTACCAGAAGGTGCTTTACGTGAAGTTGGTACTTTCGAAATCGATATCCAATTGCACACAGAAGTTACTCAAGTAATCAAAGTAGCAATTAGCGCAGAATAATGCGTGAAGCCTCTCAAACAGTGTTTGAGAGTCTCGAAAAAGCGAGCACCGGTTGCTCGCTTTTTTTATGTCTGTAATTTACCAGCCTTGGAAGTTCTTGGCGCATCGTCGCTGAGCGTTTATATTCGACAGCAACAAAAATGCCCTGACCCGAAAGTTCATGTCCGATTCTGATTACCCTTACGACGACTCGATTCCAGATTCCGCCTACGATGAAGCGCCGAGATCTGCAAACGATTTGCAAGTTCTGCCCCACGCCATAGAGGCAGAGCAGGCGGTTTTGGGCGCCTTGATGCTCGACAATCAAAAGTTTGATGCGGTCGCCGAGGTGTTAAGAGTTGAAGATTTTTATTCGGCTAACCACAGAACCATCTATGAATTGATGTGGAGCTTGCAAGAGCGTGACATGCCCTTGGATGTGATTACTCTTGCCGAAGAGCTGGACAATCATAATCAGCTCCATCAAGTGGGTGGTTTGGCTTATTTAACGGCATTGGCTGCCAATACGCCTGGGCCGTCAAACATTGTTGCCTATTCCAAAATTATTGCCGAGCGCGCCACTCTCAGAAAACTGATTGCCACCGCCAGTGAGATCAGCCGAACCAGTTTTAACCCGGCGGGATTGGGTGCGGATGATCTTTTACAACTTGCTGAAAAACGCGTTGCTGAAATTGTCGAAGATCGACCCAAAGAGGGCGGTTTCCAGCAGATGAACTCTTTGTTGAAGCAAACCGTTGAGAAAATCGACGAGCTGTTTCGCTCTGAAAAAGAAATCACAGGCCTATCCACGGGTTTAAGAGACCTCAATACACGTACATCAGGCTGGCAAAACGGAGAAATGATTATTCTGGCGGCGCGTCCTTCTATGGGTAAAACCGCGTTGGCACTCAATTTTGTCGAAGCTGCCTTATTCACGCAGACACGTCCCGTTTTGGTGTTTAGTCTAGAAATGCCGGCCAACGCTTTGATGATGCGGATGCTGTCATCGGTGGGTCGAATTGATCAGGGTAAAATCCGTAACGGCTCGCTGACCGAAGAAGATTGGCCAAAGCTGTCTGCGGCCATGGGCAAGCTCAAAGACAAACCCTTATTTATTGACGATACCGCCGGTTTAACGCCCCAAGAAGTTCGTGCCCGTACACGACGCATCGCCCGTGAACACGGTGATCCGGGCATGATTATGATCGACTATTTACAGTTGATGCAGGTGGCCGGTAAAAGCGAAGGGCGAACCCAAGAAATCTCGGAGATTTCACGCTCATTAAAAGCCATTGCCAAAGAATTTAATTGCCCGGTTGTGGCTCTTTCTCAGCTTAACCGTGGTGTAGAACAACGCCCCAACAAGCGGCCTATGAACTCAGATCTTCGTGAATCTGGAGCCATCGAGCAGGACGCCGACGTAATCTTGTTTATTTATCGCGACGAGTATTACAACGAAGACAGCCCCGACAAGGGCGTAGCCGAATTGATTGTTGGTAAGCAACGCAACGGCGAGATTGGTACCTGTCGCGCCGCCTTTGTGGGTAAATTTACGCGCTTTGAAGATTTAGCCGCCGACTACATGGCATCGTCTGATTATTAATTCTTAAGCAAACAACCATTCGGTTTGCCCAGTCAACTCTGATTTCAATAATTCGATTCGTTGTAACAATTCGATTCGTTGTAACAATTCGAATTATTCTAGCTTTAACAAGGAATTTACCATGCAATTATGGGTGGGCGTCGGTTCTACTTGGTCGATTCGCGCGCTTTTGTGCGCAAAAATCACCGGGATCTCTGTCGATATTAAAGTCATTAATTTATCGTCACAAGCATCAAAAACCGAGCTTTTGCATGTGTCAGAAGCTGGTTTGGTGCCGGTATTAATAGCGTCTGACGATCATTCTGTTGTTGTCCACGATTCCTTGGCGATTGCGGAATACTTTAACGAATTATCCAATGGCGCGCTTTATCCCGAAGACAGAAATGCACGCGCAAAGGCGCGTAGTCTGATGGCAGAAATTCACAGCGGCTTTGGTGCAATACGCAGTTGTTATCCGTTTTCATGCGATGCAAGTTTAGAATCAGGATTATTAACCGCGCGCGAGTAAAAAGAACTGGATCGCTTAAACACAATTTTTAGCGCCGCCGAAGGTGCTTTTTACTTTCAAAAAGCCAGTATCGTCGATGCATTTTTCGCCGTAATGGCGTGGCGTCTCGATCAATACGGTATCAAGCTCGCACCTGAGGCCGAGCGTTACGCCAAGAGTTTATTAACGTGGGAAATTTTTCAAGAAGTTGCCGCCGAGGTGCGCCAATGGTAAAACTATTACTCCCGAAAATAAGCGTATTAACAGGTGCAATAAGCAGCCAATAAAATCATAAGATACCGATCCGTAAATTACCCCAAAATCACCTCTGTAGACGCAAATCCAAGGTTGTAAGTCACTGCTACTTTTGACTAAAGTCCAATGCTTTTGCGTGTACAGAATTCCCGTTCCTGTGTATTATCCAGCGCACAGTTGTGGTTTTTCAGGCAAATTTGAAAACCACAGGTGCAAAGCTAGGATCAGTTTGCCAGAGAGAAGTAAAATCCTATTATGCAGATTTTTCACCATGTTGAGTCGGTTCGCGCCGCATTAAAAACCGAGCGTGCCGCGGGTAAGACAATTGGTTTTGTGCCTACCATGGGAAACCTGCACGATGCGCACATCGAGCTGGTAAGAATTGCCCAGCAACATTGCGATATTGCCGTCGTGAGTATCTTCGTAAACCCTCTGCAATTTGGCCTGAACGAAGACTGGGATAAGTATCCTCGCACCTTCGAAGCCGATACCGCAAAGCTTCGCGCCGTCGACTGTAATTATCTGTTTTATCCAGATGAAAAAGAGATCTACCCCAATGGCATGGCCGAACAAACTCGTGTAATCGTGCCAACCATGACCGACGTTTTATGTGGCGCCAGCCGCCCGGGACACTTTGAAGGCGTCACCACGGTAGTCTCTAAGCTCTTTAACATTATTCAGCCCGATGTCGCAGTTTTTGGGAAAAAAGATTTCCAACAACTTGCGATCATCCGTCGCATGGTCGAAGACCTCTGCATTCCTGTAGAGATCATTGGCGGTGAAATTTACCGCGAGACCGACGGACTCGCCATGAGCTCACGCAACAGCTTTATTACCCAAGAAGAAAGACCCAAGGTCAATGTGCTAAATCGCGCTTTAAACGACGCGAAATCTGCCATACAAGCCGGTGATAGAGACTTTTTTGCGTTAGAAGATACGGCGAAACAAACCATCGTTAAGGCCGGTTTTAAGGTGGATTACTTCAATATTTGCAACAGCAAAACCCTTGAGCCCGCCGCCAACGACGATACAAATATTACGATTTTAGGTGCGATGTACACCGCCGGTGCTAGGTTAATTGATAACCTAACATTTACATTGAGTAGCGAAAAAAAGTAGAGTTACGCCCTTTTTCAACTCAACCAACGGCGACACTACCGCTCTTAAGAGGTAATTTGGTAATGAATGTAACCTTGCTCAAAGGCAAGCTACACATGGCTTGCGTCACTCAGGCCGAACTTTGGTACGACGGCTCCTGCGCAATCGATGCTGATTTGGTCAAGCTTGCGGGTCTTCGTGAGTTCGAACAGATCGACATCTACAACGTAAACAACGGTGAGCGTTTTACCACCTATGTCATCTTGGCCGAGCCTGGTTCTGGAACCATTTCTATGAATGGTGCAGCGGCGCGTAAAGTTCAAGTCGGTGATCGTGTCATCATTGGTGCTTACGTTCAAATGACCGAAGCCGAAGCCGATAGCTTTAAGCCAAAGCTTGTCTACCTAACAGAAACCAACAAGGTAGAGCGCAGCACTAACACCATTCCAATGCAGGTCGCCTAAATCGTGGGCAGCCGTAACAACATTGTTTCAACGGCTGCCAACTTTGTCGCCAAATCACATTTTTGTTTTCTAGGGCATGCGCTTAAGCCCAGAATTTTAATCGAAAAGCCAACCCAGAGTGGTCTCGATTGCAGTTCTAACAGCTTAGGAAAATTTCCATCGAAAGTCGCAAATATCGGTGAACGTGCAGCTAAAACAGCTGTTTTTGTCACTTTTGCGTGCTTGATCTTTTCCAATCAATTTGCGATTTTCTTTAATTAGCGCTCGGCAATATCAACTTATAACAACTATCGATCCTGGAGTTAAATAATCATGACTGAATCCACTACACGGCCGGTATTTCCGTATATTGCGGAGAAATGCCATATAGACGCAGAAACCTACGAAAAAGACTATCAGCGCTCTGTAGACGACCCTAACGGATTCTGGGCCGAACAAGCGGAAAAATACCTAACCTTCTACAGCCCTTGGAAAACCGTGTGTGAATTCGATTTCCTCAAAGGTGACGCAAGCTGGTTTGAAGGCGCAACCCTAAACGTATCCTACAACTGTATCGATCGTCACTTGCCAGAGCGCGCCGACCAAGTAGCGTTTTTGTGGGAAGGCGACCACCCAAGTTCAAGCAAACAAGTCACATATTCTGAACTTCATACTGAAGTATGTAAGTTAGCGAACTTGCTACGTGCAAAAGGCGTTAAAAAAGGCGATCGCGTTTGTATTTACCTACCGATGATTTTAGAAGCCGCCTACGCTATGTTGGCGTGTGCTCGTATCGGTGCTGTTCACTCAATCGTATTTGGTGGCTTCTCACCGGACGCACTAAAAGACCGCATCAGCGACAGTGATTGCCAAGTGGTTATTACCTCTAACGAAGGTCTTCGTGGCGGTAAAAAAGTCCCTCTTAAAGTTAACGTTGATACCGCTCTAAAAAGCTGCCCTAACGTTCACACCGTTGTTGTTGTAAAACACACCGATACCGACACCCTTATGGTTGAAGGTCGCGACATTGATTACCGCACCGCTGTAGCCGAGCAACCAGATACCTGCGAACCTGAAGTTATGGGTGCAGAAGATCCGTTGTTCATCCTGTACACCTCGGGTTCTACCGGCAAGCCAAAAGGCGTATTGCACACCACCGCAGGTTACCTTCTACAAGCAGCGTTTACGCACAAAGTTGTATTCGATTACCAAGAAGGTGAAGTTTACTGGTGTACCGCTGACGTGGGTTGGGTTACTGGTCACAGCTACATCGTTTATGGCCCGTTGTGTAACGGTGCTACCTCGGTTATGTACGAAGGCGTACCAACCTACCCAGATGTAAGCCGTTGCTGGGAAATCATCGACAAATACAACGTTGCTAGCTTCTACACGGCACCAACCTTAATTCGTGCATTGATGGGCTCTGGCGAAGAACCTGTGAAAAAATGTTCACGCGCAAGCCTACGCATTTTAGGTACCGTGGGTGAGCCAATTAACCCAGAAGCTTGGGAATGGTACTTCCGTGTGGTTGGTGACGAGCGTTGCCCAATTGTTGATACCTGGTGGCAAACCGAAACCGGTGCGCACATGCTTACCCCATTACCGGGTGCGACCGCACTTAAACCAGGTTCTGCAACCAAGCCATTCTTTGGTGTACAACCTGTATTGCTTGATGCAGAAGGTAAAGAAGTTGAAGGCCCAGGCGAAGGTAGCTTGTGTATTAAAGCTTCTTGGCCGAGCCAAATCCGTACCGTATACGGCGATCACCAACGTTTGGTAGACACCTACTTCTCTACCTACCCTGGATACTACTTCACAGGTGACGGTGCGCGCCGCGACGAAGACGGTTACTACTGGATCACCGGCCGTGTAGACGACGTGCTTAACGTTTCTGGTCACCGTTTAGGTACCGCAGAAATCGAAAGCGCGCTTGTATTACACGAGAAGGTTACCGAAGCAGCGGTTGTGGGTTACCCACACGACATCAAAGGTCAAGGCGTTTACTGTTACGTAACCCTAATCGATGGTGCCGAGCCAAGCGACGAACTGAAGAAAGAATTGGTGGCATTGTGTAACCGCGAAATCGGTCCAATCGCTAAACCAGACCTCATTCAGTGGGCGCCGGGCCTACCAAAAACTCGTTCTGGTAAAATTATGCGTCGTATTCTGCGTAAAGTGGCTGCGAACGAAATTGATGCCTTGGGTGATACCTCAACCTTGGCTGATCCAAGCGTTGTTGACGATCTAATCGACTCACGCCTAAACAAGTAAGATCACCTCTTACCGGTTTAAAGCAAAAAAAGCCCGCAATAGCGGGCTTTTTTTATGCCTGTTGCACACAAATTGATAAAGTTTATCGTTAATAAAGTCTATCGTTAATAAAGCTTATCGCGAATAAATACTATTGCGAATAAATCCCGGCTAAGCACATTCGCGTACAAAAACACTTGCCATGACCGCAGGCCGTGATAAAACTTGCAACTACTGGATAAAAAAGACCATGGCGCTTGTCGCCACACGCTGTAAATTTGCTAAAAAATGCCTAAAAAGCATTTATACCATTGCTAAGAGGTGCCACATGTCAGACAAATCACCTAACTCAAACTCTGTTCACTCAGTCGGTAACGGAAGCATGGATTTTGACGCCTTTAAAAAGGCCATGTCTGACGTAAAGCGCAACACCAAAACCAACCACAAGGTTGCCCTCACCAAAACCCTCGCGCCCAACAGCGTAGAAGCGCGTCGCAAGGCCGCCGTAGCCGAAGACATTAGCGAGCGCAGCGGTTTAACCGGCAGCGAAGAGCATATCGAAATGCTCGACCCCATGGATATTCTCGAATTTAAACGCCCGGGAATTCAAAACGGCGTGTACCGCAATTTGCGCTTAGGCAAATACAACATCGAAGCGCGCCTAGACCTACACCGCCACACCGTAGAATCCGCCCGCCGCGAGCTGTACCAGTTTATTCAAGATTGCCTGCAACAGGAAATACGCTGCGCACTCGTCACCCACGGCAAAGGTGAAGGTCGCGCCCAACCGCCCATGCTAAAAAGCTGCGTCGCCCACTGGCTACCACAACTCGCCGAAGTACAAGCCTTTCACACCGCCCAAAAACACCACGGCGGCACCGGCGCTACCTACATCATGCTAAAAAAATCCGACCGCAAACGCCAAGATGATTTAGAAAGACATCAAAAAAGGCGAGGGTGATATTGACCGATTTTAAATAAATTACGGATGAGTTAGTCAGAAATTCCCAATAAATTTAAAAAGGATTATTTAAGTGCAAGTCGCTAGAGAAATACAAATAAGCCTAAATGATTGGGAAACACGTTATATTTTAGAATCTCTTTCAAAAGAAATGGCTAGATTAAAAGCGATTAATGCGGAGTCGAACGATGAAGACGAGACAGCAGACGCGGGCAATGATTACATTGAAATATCGGGTCTTTACGATAGTTTGTCACAAAAAGCCGTATCTATATTTGGCGAACAAATTCTGAATTTTAGCAAAGAATATTTGTAGGTTATTGGCAGATTTTTAAAAAACCAGGAAGATCGTAATTTAAACATAAAACCCAAAAAATAGTGATGTTACTCTTTCCAATACATGTGACCTGAACTGACGGATGATGAAATATGGTCATTAAAATAGATTAGAGGAAACTCTGGTTTATTCGGAGTTTCCTATTAATTAAAATACTCGTTTCCTAGCAAAACAAGGCTTTTGTTGAGTAAGAGAATCTAGGAACCTTTGAAGTACTTAAAAAACTGTACAAATAACGACGATTATTAATATCCAGAAATAGCTATGATTGACAATGGTTTTAGGGAAGTCATGTTTTCAATAGTGCTAAAATATTGTAGGAACCTCTGATTAACCTAAAAATATTTAGATTATTATTTGGGAAAACCATTTATCAATGAATAATCTAATAAAAAATAAAACCTTTTAGAAATGTCTTTGGTATTCCCTTCCTTAGTATCAATTACAACGCTAATAAATAGCGTTTCGCGACTACAATATTTACCAAAGCACACTTAGTCATTATGGCATCTGCATTTTTCTTCAAACTTTTATAACGTACTT
>CALMJT010000148.1 GCA_937864365.1 uncultured Alteromonadales bacterium
TAATCAATCGATTAAAACAGGTTATTAACGTTGTTTATGCGTTAAGTTTTGTGGATTTTTATCTGATTTAAATTAGAAATAATTCTATACCTAAACGCATAGTGAAGATTTTTAATAATTACTCCCACAGCCATAAACCGGCCATAAAAAAACCGGCTTGCGCCGGTTTTTTGTGTTGTTATCGTTTTGAAAAGCGATTATTCAAAAGGATGTCTTTTGATAATGGTTTCAACACGATCCGGCCCGGTTGAAATGATATCAACGGTCGTACCAGTAAGTTCTTCTAAGCGAGCAATGTAGTTCAATGCTGCTTGAGGAAGTTCTTCGACAGTTTTAGCACCGAAGGTAGACTCACTCCAGCCGGGCATTTCTTCGTAAACGGGTTTTACGTTTTCCCAGCCTTTGGCATCAAATGGAATACCAATTTCTTTGCCGTTTGCGTCTTGGTAACCCACGCAGATTTTAACGGTTTCTAAGCCATCAAGCACATCAAGCTTAGTGAGGCAAATACCAGAAATTGAGTTGATGCGAATCGCGTGTTTAACCGCTACGGCGTCGAACCAGCCGGTGCGACGTTTACGACCGGTAGTAGCACCAAATTCATGGCCTTTGGTGCCAAGATGCTCGCCAATCTCACAGCTAAGCTCCGTTGGGAACGGGCCCGAACCTACACGAGTGGTGTAGGCTTTGGTGATACCTAGAATATAGTCGAGGTAACGGGGACCAAATCCAGAACCCGTTGCAGTACCACCGGCAGTGGTATTTGAAGAGGTTACGAACGGATAAGTGCCATGGTCGATGTCGAGTAACGAACCTTGAGCACCTTCAAACAAGATGTTTTCGTTATTTTCACGCGCAACGTGCAGCATATCGGTAACATCAGCCACCATTGGTTTCAACTGCTCAGCCCAATCTTTGGCTTTCAGGAGCGTATCTTCAAAGGAGATTGGCTCAACCTTGAAATAATTCTCAAGCGTGAAGTTGTGGTATTCCAGAACAGTTTTTAATTTATCGGCAAAGGTTTCCATATCCAGAAGATCGCCAAGACGTAGACCTCGACGAGCAACTTTATCTTCGTAGGCAGGGCCAATACCACGGCCGGTAGTGCCAATTTTGTCGGCGCCACGAGCGATTTCGCGAGCTTGGTCAAGTGCGGCGTGAAATGGAAGAATTAACGGACAAGCCGGAGACAGCAATAGACGCTCGCGTACAGGAACACCTTTCGCTTCTAGCTCAGAAATTTCTTTCAGTAGCGCCTCAGGAGATAAAACAACACCGTTACCAATCAAACACTTAACGCCTTCACGCAAGATACCCGAAGGGATTAAGTGCAAAACGGTGGTTTTACCGTCGATTACGAGGGTATGGCCAGCATTGTGACCACCTTGAAATCGTGCAACCAAAGCGACTTGTTCGGTAAGTAAATCTACGATTTTACCCTTACCTTCGTCGCCCCACTGGGTTCCTAGAATAACTACATTTTTTCCCATGGCTTGCCTTTGTACTCTATAAAAAAGTGAAAATAACGAGTTTTACCGAGTCGTTTTGACTTGGTATTGATTGTTTTCGAAAACGATCGAATCCTGACACGAACTATCTGGACGATCATTTTCATCTAAAGCAGTAACAACTTTACGACCTTCAGCTCGCAGCCTTTGTACAAATTGCCACTGCTGTGGGTCTTCTGAATAAGGCGCCCAAACTGCAATATCGCTACAATCGGTGAGCTGCATCATTTGGTATACCGTCGTTAGATCGATAGTAAAACCAATGGCCGGACGCGCACGTCCAAACACTTTTCCAATATCGTCGTAGCGACCACCGCGAGCAATGGCATCACCAAAACCTTTAGCAAAGGCCGCAAAAACAATACCTGTGTGATAGTGATAGCCTCGAACTTCGCTCAGATCAAAGTAAAGATTGACTAACGAAAAGCGCTGTTTAACAACTTTCGCAATTTGCTCAAGCTCCGCCAATGCAGCCTCAATTTCTACAAATTGACCGCCAAAAAGTCGGCGAGCTTTTGCAAAAACTTCTTCACCACCGGCCAAATTGGGCAGCGCCATCAACCACTGTTGATGCTGCGGATCTTCAATATTGGCTGTCACCCAGGAGTTAATTTCGGTAACAGCTTTCTTTTGCAACAACTCAAAAAAGTGCGCTTCATCGAGTTCAGAAATACCACAAGCCTTAACGATGGCTCGATAAATTGCCACATGACCTAAATCGATATTCAGCTCTGGCATTTGAAGCAGTTGCAGAGATTCGAGCAGTAAACTCACAACTTCAATGTCTGAACCCAGTGTCGACGATCCAAAAATCTCAACACCCACCTGAATAGGTGAACGTGTTGCTAATGCGGTCTTGGGTTTGGTGTGCAACACATGACCGCTGTAACACAGGCGGCTCACGCCCTCCCGTTTAAAGCTGTGTGCATCCATGCGTGCAATTTGTGGCGTAATATCGGCTCGAACACCCAACATGCGGCCGCTGAGCTGATCAGTTAAACGGAAGGTCAACAGATCAATGTCTTTGCCCAAGCCAATCAACAACGAATCGGTGTATTCGATCATCGGTGGGATGACCAACTCGTATCCCCAATTTCGGTAAAGGTCGATAAGCTTGCGACGAGATAATTCTATATTGTTGGCCGATTCGGGCAGAATTTCATCCACACCTTCGGGTAAAAGCCAACGATCTTCGTAATTCATAACAAATTCCGTGTACACACTGTCGAAAGAACCAAAAACAACCAATCAATGTGACAACAAATAGAGGACAGCAACACCGAACAGCATGCTTGCCAACCCTAATAAACGCAGTTGCCGATCGGGAACCTGCGCCATAATCACCATCATAGCGCGCCAGCGTTTGGGAGATGCAAAAGGTAATAGGCCTTCAATGATTAACACCAAACACAGCGCTTTTAAAATCAATATGTCCAAGTCAAACTCACTCCAAGCACAATAAACAGCGCAAAACGAGCACACCTGTTTTTGGTATGTCGATCTAAGTATACGCTCACGTCAGTTATTGACCGGCTTTAGAGCACATTGAGTAACGTGCAGACACAAAAAAACCGGGCTGCGCACCCGGTTTGTCGGATTTTACCACGTAAAAACGAGGTTTGTTTAGTTTTTATCTGATCCTTTTGGATTGTTTAGATAACGAAAGAACTCGCTTTCGGGATCAACAATCAATAAGTCACCGCCATTCTTAAAGGTTTCTTTATAGGCATTAAGACTTCTTAGGAAGCTGTAAAACTCTGGATCTTGGTTGTAGGCTTCAGCGTAAATAGCCGCAGCGCTCGCATCACCTTCACCGCGAAGATATTCCGCCGCACGATACGCTTCTGCTTCAATAACCGCCTGCTGGCGATCCGCGTCTGCCTTAATGAATTCAGCCTGCTCGTTACCCACAGCACGATGCTCACGAGCTTCGCGCTCACGTTCGGAGGTCATACGACGAAATACCGATTCACTCACGTCTTCAGGTAGTTCGATACGCTTAACGCGAACATCAACGATTTCGATACCCAAACTGGTGGTCGTAAACTCGTTTAGAGCGGTTGTTAGATCATTCATCAATTGATCGCGCTCACCAGAAACCACTTCCAACAAACTACGTTGTGCGATTTGGTTACGCAAACCTTCGTTGATACGTTGAGCCAACAGTGTTTCGGCGCGACTTTCATCACCATTGGTAGATGTGTAGTAAACACTTACATCACGTATGCGCCACTTAGCAAAAGAATCAACGACCATACCTTTCTTCTCAATGGTCAAGAAACGTTCTGGACGAGCGTCAAAGGTAAGAACACGAGCATCAAACTTGCGAACCTGATCGGCCAGTGGAATCTTGAAATGCAAACCGGGTTTTAAGTCTGTACTTTCAAGAGCACCAAAGCGCAGCAATACGGCTCTTTCGGTTTCTTTGATGATGTAAACGCTGTTAATAGACAACAACCCTACAATAAAAATGACGACTAAGGTCAAGAGACTTTTCGGGCTCATTATCGACCTCCTCGAGTTGTACGGTTGTTTAGATTTTCTCGACGAACTTCGTCCATAACGCTGTCTCGAATTTGTCGTATAACATCAGGAGATATTTGCTGTGTACGATTTACGTTTGACTTCGATTGATCAATGATCTTATCGAGTGGTAAATACATCATGTTATTACCACCATCAACATCAACAAGAACCTTAGAGGTATTTGATAAAACCTCTTGAACAGATTCGATGTAAAGACGTTCGCGCGTAACTTCTGGAGCTTTGGCGTACTCGGTCAAAAGGTTTTTAAAGCGCGTAGCCTCACCTTCAGCCACTGCAACAATACGCTCTTTATAGGCATTAGCTTCTTCAATGGTGCGTTGTGCGCGACCACGAGCCTTTGGAATAATATCGTTAGCATAAGCCTTGGCTTCGTTTTTCAAACGCTCCTCGTCTTCACGAGCGCGGTTTACGTCATCAAACGCGGCTTGAACTTCTTTAGGGGGTGATGATTCTTCGACGTTGACCTTATCCACCAAAATACCCGTGGTGTATGCATCAAGATATTGCTGTAGGCGAGCTTGAACATCAACGGCGATGGCTTCACGACCTTCTGTAAGCACTTCATGCATCACGCTCGAACCCACCACATGGCGCAATGCAGATTCAGTCGCTTGCTTTAAGCTTAATTCAGGGTCACGGACATTTAATACAAAGTCGCGTGCGTCATTGATTACATATTGAACAGAAAGATTAATGTCGACGATATTTAAATCTTCGGTCAACATTGAGCCTTTGCTTTCATGGAAGCGCTTTCGAGTAACGTTGATCAGGGTAACCTCATCAACTAACGGTGGATTCCAGCGAAGACCAGGGCCTTTGGTATCATGAAATACGCCAAATCGTAAGATAACGGCTTTTTCTTGTTCGTTAACCTGATAAATACCGCCTGCGGCATAAACCAAAATGGCGATAACGATGATCAAAGCGACTGGAATCTTCGGTAGACTTGCGCCACCACCATTTCCAGAGCCTGATTTTTTGCCTCCAAAAACTCCATTGAGTTTTTCCTGAAATTTTTTCAGGGCTTCATCCAAGTCGGGCGGTCCGTCACCACCGCGCTTGCCACCCCAAGGGTCTTGGTTATTCCCACCCGGTTCGTTCCAGGCCATATGAGCTCTCCGTTATTTTTTAAAGCGACACTTATGTAAAACTTTTTATTGTCGTCATGCAAGCACAGTGTCTTAGCATCATGCTCAGCCATTTTAGCAAGGCAATTACTTTGATTTAAACTTCATGCCCTACAATGTGAATGCATTTACCTTCTTTAGAGGTATTTAAGACTTTCAAACACCTAATTTGCCCAGCGTAATTCAGCCCAATTACAGTTACTTTGACTCAGAAGCCGCATTAAGTCAGGTTTAGGAATACGCAAATGCACTTCGCTTCCGCCATTTTCAGAAAAATTTTCACTGATCACAGCGTGTTGCTCATAGAGTTTGGATCTGAGCGAGGCTTGCATGGGTGTCAAACACAGAGTGCCATCGATCAAATCGGTTGCTAGGCGTTCGGACAGTACCTGCTCCAGCAAATTTGACCCTTCACCGGTCTGGGCAGATAGCCAAACCGCAACCGGCACGCCCAAATCGTCACGGTCAACGCGAGCAATCGCGTTTTCCATTAAATCGATTTTGTTATAAACCTTAATACAGGGTACTTCATTAGCACCAATTTCGGCGAGAACACTGTGCACTTCAGCAATATTGCGCTCACGCTCAGGATCGGCAGCATCTATGACATGCAGTAATAAATCAGCATTTGCTGCTTCTTCTAGGGTAGCTCGAAAAGCTTCTACTAACCGGTGCGGTAAATTACTGATAAAACCCACAGTGTCGGCCAACACACATAAACCCACATCAGCAAGTTCAAGACGTCGCATGGTTGGATCAAGTGTTGCGAATAGCTGATCTTTTGCATAAACGTCAGAGTTGGTGAGATGGTTAAACAACGTCGATTTACCCGCGTTGGTATAACCTACTAATGAAACGGTAGGAACGCTGTTGCGTAAACGCGCTCTACGTCCGTGCTCACGAGTTTTTCTTACCTTTTCTAAACGAGCCTTAATGGCTTTGATACGTGCGCGCAGTAAACGTCGATCAGTTTCGAGCTGAGTTTCACCAGGGCCGCGAAGACCGATACCACCCTTTTGTCGCTCAAGGTGCGTCCAACCCCGAATCAACCGGGTCGACATATGTTCAAGCTGAGCTAGCTCAACTTGTAATTTACCTTCGTGGGTGCGAGCACGTTGAGCGAAGATGTCTAATATTAAGCCGGTTCTATCAAGTACTCGACATTCGAGAACCTTTTCAAGATTGCGTTCTTGGCTTGGCGACAACGAATGGTTGAAAATAACTAACTCAACGTTGTTGCTAGAAACAATCTCGGCCAGCTCTTCCAGTTTTCCAGAACCCATATAATAGCGGGGATCTGGACTGTCGCGAGTACCAGTAATTAACGTCAAAGGATCAGCACCAGCGGATAGCGCAAGTTCTTCAAATTCGCGGGGATCGTTGGATTCGTCGTGATGATGGAGTTGCAGGTGAACCAGAACCGCTAATTCACCTGATTTAGGACGTTCAAAAAACAAAGAAGTGAAAACCTCTAAGAGAATCTAACTGCTAATGCAGCAAATGTTTTTAAGTTTCTTCGATCTCAGCACCTTCAGCGCCAGTTGGGTTCAACATTGGCACTCGAACAGCGCGAGAAGGAACAATAGTAGAAATTGCGTGTTTGTAGACCATTTGGCTAACGGTGTTTTTTAACAACACAACAAATTGATCGAAAGACTCAACTTGGCCTTGAAGTTTAATGCCGTTGACAAGGTAAATTGAAACTGGAATACGCTCTTTTCGCAAAACGTTGAGATAAGGGTCTTGTAGGCTATGCCCTTTTGACATAATTATTCTCCTAAAAAGTAATCAATAAATGTAGCCAATTTAAGCAACCAAGATATCAAGAGCGATTCGCGATAATTACCTTGGTGTTAATACAAATTGGTTACTAAGGTTGCAACCGGCACGGTATCACTATGCCATTATATGGCGAACTGATCTAAAATTCTCAAGGCTTTAAAGAGAATTTGTTCATCATTTAAGTTTTCGCCACTCTCTTCTTGTGTATAAAGCCAGTATAGCGGGTCTTTCCATCCACGTAGCCAAGTCAATTGCCGCTTCGCCAATTGGCGAGTAGCAATTATGGCTTTCTCAGTAGCATCATCTAGAGAACACTCACCGGCGCAGTAGTTCCAAAATTGCCGATAACCTACTGCTCTGATGGCTGGAAGTTTTTCATTGAGATCGCCACGACGAAACAGTTTTTCCACTTCTTCAACAAACCCGTGAGCAACCATTTGTCGAAGCCGCTGTTCAATTCGCTGATGCAATGTTGCCCGTTGTTTAGGACAAATAGCCAATTGAATAATTTGATAATTTAGTAGAAAAGAATTCTCTTTAGGTTGCACGGCCCGAAGCTGTGACATGGTTTTTCCCGAACTTAAATACACCTCGTAAGCTCGGCTTAATCGCTGCGAATGATTGGGATGAATTTCAGCGGCTGTTTGCGGATCAACTTCTGCAAGTCGCCTGTGAATTTCCGTCCAACCTAATTCCTGAGCAACTGACTCTATTTGCGCGCGAATCTCTTCATCTGCCTCAGGCATTTGCGCTAAACCATCAAGGAACGCTCGAAAATACATCATAGTGCCACCGGCAAGCACGGGTATTTTTCCACGCCCGGTTATTTCTACCACAGTTTTTTGGACTTGGTCACAAAAATCTGCTGCACTAAAAGATTCCGACGGATCGCATATATCGATTAAGTGGTGAGGCACTGCCTCTCGCTCTTCTTTTGTGGGTTTTGCAGAACCGATATCTAGGCCACGATAAACAAGAGCCGAATCGACACTGATAATTTCGATCGGAAAATAACGCGCTAAATTAATGGCTAAGGAAGTTTTTCCAGAAGCGGTTGGCCCCATTAAAAATATCAGCGTGTTTGGGGCAAGTTGAAAATCGTTCGACATAAATTATTGGCCGCGCAAAAATAATTTATCGAGCTCGGACAGGCTCATTTGCGTCCAGGTTGGTCGGCCATGATTACACTGCCCACTGCGCTCGGTAATTTCCATATCGCGCAGAAGGGCATTCATTTCGGCAATGGTTAATTTCCGATTGGCGCGCACCGAGCCATGGCAAGCCATGGTTCCTAAAATCTCGTTAATATGTTCGCGAATACGTTGACTGTCACCGTAGGTTTTTAAATCAGCCAAAACATCTCTTACCAGCTGCTCTACGTTAGCTCTTTGTAACAGCACCGGCACCTGACGAATTAAAAGTGTTTCCGGCCCTGCGCGCTGAATGTCAAATCCGAGCTTAGAAAATATTTCGGGATTCGACTCTGCAATTTCGGCTTCTCGATCACTTACAGCAATGGAAGTAGGAACCAACAAAGGTTGTGCCTGAATACCGTTTTCTTGCTGATCCAATGCGGCTTTCATTCGCTCGTAGGTAATTCGCTCGTGGGCCGCATGCATATCAACGACGATCAAACCTTGCGCATTTTCAGCAAGAATATAAATACCTTTTAGTTGTGCAATCGCGTAACCCAACGGCGGAACCAGTTCGTCACTCGCGGTTTCGAGCGAATGATTTATAGCACCGGTAGAACTTTGATTATCGGAAGATGTTGCCAAACTTCCGTAAGCCGCGATTTTTTCTTCGACAGAAGACTTGCTGTCGCTGCGATTAAAATGCGAACTATGAGAACTTAAATTTGGCGAAAACAAGGAGCGCACAACCGATTTGTCATCGGCCGATGTATCCGAAAAGCCTAAACTTCTCGGCTGAACAGGCTCGCGCTGGGACGTTAAGGACAAATAGTTCTGCCCTGCAAAACTGCCGTCTTGAATCACCGCTGACTCGTCGGCGCCATTAGTGGATTCCGATGATTGCTGTAAGCGATGTTCCGGGCGAACCTCAGCCAAAGCATGATGCAAACTGCTGTATAAAAAATTATGGACTGTTCTGCCATCGCGAAATCGAACTTCGTGCTTGGTTGGATGCACATTTACATCAACATTAGCAGGATCTAACTCCAAAAATAATACAAATGCCGGATGACGCCCGTGGTAAAGAACATCTTGATAAGCTTGTCTTACCGCGTGAGAAACCAACTTGTCTTTAATGGCGCGCCCATTCACATAAAAATATTGCAGATCCGCTTGGCTGCGCGAGAAGTTTGGTAATGCCACCCACCCCCAAAGCTTCAACCCAGCTCGTTCCATATCGATTTGAACGGCCTGCTCCATAAAGGCAGAACTGCATATTTGCGCAACGCGTCGCTCGCGTTCGGCGCCACTTAATGCAGGTCGCCAGGAGTGAATCAAACGGTTGTTATGACGTAAATGAAATCCAACATCGAATCTAGACAAAGCTAAGGTTTTTACAATATCTTCGATGCGATTAAATTCGGTTTTTTCGGTGCGTAAAAACTTACGTCGTGCGGGCGTATTAAAGAATAAATCTCTGACTTCTACCGATGTCCCTTGCGGATGTGGTGCCGGAGATATCTCGGCCTCCATATCGCGACCTTCGGTTTTTGCCTGCCAGCCCGATTGCTCTCCCGTGTTGCTTGTCAGGGTTAATCGCGCAACAGAGCTGATCGACGCCAATGCCTCGCCACGAAATCCCAAGCTCGCGACAGCTTCCAAATCGTCGAGGTGATAAATTTTACTGGTTGCGTGGCGACTTAAGGCGAGCGGTAGGTCTTCTTTGTCGATTCCACAACCGTCGTCACGAACTCGCAAGAGCTTTACGCCGCCTTGTTCGATATCAATTTGTAATTGCTTTGCACCAGCATCAAGACTGTTTTCAAGGAGTTCTTTTATAACAGAGGCAGGGCGCTCGACAACTTCACCGGCAGCAATTTGGTTGGCTAGGCGCGGTGACAGTAAGCGAATTTTATTCATGAATTATGTAGACGGAATTTTTAATCGTTGACCAACGCGAATGGTGTCATTGCGCAATCCGTTGTGTTGACGAATCGCCGAAACACTGGTGTTGTGCTTACGCGCAATGGTTGAAAGTGTATCACCACTTGCAATGACATACTCTCTTTCGATGCCAGCCTTTTTGTAAGCGACATAGGTACCCGCCGGTGGTGTGCGCTCAAAATAGGTTTTCAAACCCGTAAAAATCTGCCTTGCCATTTTTCGGCGATAATTTTTACTGCCCAAATTTTTGGCTTCTTTGGGGTTTGAAATAAAACCGGTTTCAACCAAGATGGAAGGCACATCGGGTGATTTCAACACTGCGAAACCCGCCTGCTCGACACTCGATTTATGCAATCGAGCGACCTTACCCATAGAATGCAATACATCGTGGCCGACTTCTAAGCTTGAGGTCAGAGTCGCTTTCATAAACAAATCAACAAGCACGCTTTGCACATCGGGGCTTTTGTCTTCCAAATTAACACTGGTGACACCACCAATTAAATCGGCTTCGTTTTCTTGCTGGGCTAGAAAGCGAGCGGTTTCTGAGGTTGCACCGCGTTGCGACAGTGCAAATACCGAAGCACCATTGGCTTGCGCTTTCGTAAAAGCATCCGCGTGAATAGAAACAAATAAATCGGCGCGTTTTTCACGGCCGTAATCGCGTCTTTTCAACAGAGGAATATAGTAATCACCGGTGCGAACCAACTCGGCACGAAAACCGGGTTCTTCATCAATTAATTTCGCCAGTTCCTTGGCTATATCCAGCACTACATGCTTTTCAAGCAAACCGCCGTGACCAATTGCTCCTGGATCTTCACCACCGTGACCGGCATCAATGGCAATTAAAATATCGCGCTGTTGCTCGGTCACTACTGACTCGGCGGTTTTTACGGTAGGAGTCACAGTATCAAAAAGATCGATTACCAAACGATCGGCTTTTCCGGTTTGTCGAGCAAGCGTAAAACTGCGGGGTGTAACCTCGGCGGCAAGATCTAAAACAATGCGTAAATCTTTGCCATCGCGCGACGCTGAGCGCACGGTTTTTATGGGTGTATTACCCAAAGCCAAATCACTAAAATCTGTATTTAATTCGGCATTTGATAAATCAATTACGATACGGTCAGGAGACTGAAGGGTAAACAGGCGATGATCAACAGGTTCACTAAGGTCTAATACCAAACGCGTGTTGTCGGGAGCTCGCCAGAGCCGAACACTATCGATTTGAACCTTGGCAAAGGTCTCACTGGCGCATAACAGCAGCAACCCGAAAATAGCTACGAATCGGAGAAAATGGAGCTTTATTGTCGAGTTTCGTTGTCGCAGCAACATACTTTATTTTCGCGCTTTTGTGTTGGGTCGTTTTAAAGTGAATCGATTCGCTTACGCAATACCGCGTGTACTTTCAATTTATTCAAATAGCTTTTGAAAAAACATTTTAAAAAACAAATGCATCACACACATTTTACAACTGTGTTAATACTCTTATTTAGTACTTTTATTTAGTACTCTTATTAGTGTGAAAGTTTTTTGTCGAATTCGCAAATTTAACGACTAAAAAATCGGCTAGATGTCGTTATTTCATCCTTTTTATCGAAGATTTTCCACCCACACCACTATTTATGTTTCGCCTACCCTTACCATAAAATCTAAATTGCGAAACAAGATACGTTATTTGCCGAGATTTAAAGCTCGCAAAAGCTCACCACCAAAATCACCGAACGATGTTAAAGACGCACAGCGAGATGGTGGCTGTGTATCTGCATTCACATTGATCTCAATGACTAAATCTGGCTTGGGAATATAACCCTCACCTCTTGAAGGCCATTCCACCAAAAGCATGGCTCGCCCCTCGATATAATCGCGAATACCAATAAATTCCAGCTCCTCGCCATCGCTCAAGCGATACAAATCAAAGTGATACACCTTTGGGTCGAGCTGTTCGTAGGGCTCCACTAACGTATAGGTTGGACTCTTAACAGAGCCTGTATGGCCTAATGATTGGATAAAACCTCTAGAAAAAGTCGTCTTGCCAGCACCTAGATCACCTTGCAAATAAATCGTCAGGCAACGGTTTTGCCCAATCATCAATTGCTGACATATCTGCGCGACTGAGTTGGCGAAAGCTTCGGTCGCGGCCGCATCTGGCAGTTGAACCAAACATTTACACTCGGTATTCATCTGCCACTCCGTTAAACAACGCGCGCGCAGTTGCAATCACATCACCGGCCAATAAGCCCCTTGCGCCGTATTGCTGCGCTAATTGATCCGCCGCTTTAGAATGTAAGCACACCGCCAACTTCACAGCGAGTCCGGTTTCAAATCCCTGAGCAATCAACGCTGCCAGAACGCCAGTTAAAACATCGCCCATGCCACCACTGGCCATGCCCGGATTTCCGTACGGGCACAGAAATACTTCTTGCTCCGGTGACGCGATGACAGTTCCGGCACCTTTCAACACCACCCAAGCCGAATACTTTTCTGCCAAGGCGCATGCCGCCGCAACCCGATCGCTTTGAACTTCTGCGATGGTTTTATCGAGCAAACGCGCAGCTTCGCCGGGATGCGGGGTTAAGATGTTGGTGCTCTGGTTGAGGCGTTTTTCCCGGTAGAGTTTTACGAAAGATTTCTTCGCTAAAAGATTAAGTGCATCCGCATCAAAAACTGCGGGCATAGAGGTTCCTAAAACCTGTTGTAGAAATTGTTGTCCCCAAGCCTCTTGGCCTAAACCGGGGCCGATAGCAACCGTGGTCGCAGACTTTAAAAGCGGCTTAAGCTCATGGGTATCACTGACGCCTCGCACCATAACCTCAGGACTTTTCACCAAAGCCGCTACCACATGGGCAGGCGCTGTTGCTAATACGGTTAATCCTGAACCCAAGCGCGCACAAGCTTCGGATGCCAGCAACGCCGCACCGCCAAAACCTTCGCTACCACCAACAATTAAGGTTTTACCGTGTTGAGTTTTGTAACTATCAACAGCTCGATCTGGTACTTGGGAGACAAAATCTTCAATTTTTAAGCACAACGCCACCGGTGTTAAGTCAGAGTAGTATTCTTCCGGAACATTTAAGCTAAAAAACTCGCAAGCACCGGCATGTGCAGGACCAAAACCTGTGTACAAACCTAATTTTTGCCCGATAAATGTGGCTGTGGCCTGAGCTTTAACGGCGCAACCTAAAACCGCACCGGTATCTGCACATAAGCCCGAGGGAATATCCACCGCCACTACCGGTTGTGAAGTTGCGTTTATAAGTGAAATGGCTGCGGCGAATTGGTCGTTCACGACACCATGAAGACCGGTACCAAGTAATGCATCCACAAGCACGTCGCCGGTGATGTCTTGGTGCTCGCCAAAAGCTTCTACCACTACCGATTCTTGCAACGCGTATTGGTAAGCTAAGGCAGCATCGCCTTGCAGCTTGGCCGGATCGGTAACAGCAATAAGTCGCACCGTCATTTTCTCTTGGGCAGCCAGAGCAGCAATAACATAGCCGTCTCCGCCATTGTTGCCACCGCCACAAAACACCGTGATAGACTGAGCCTGTGGATAACGTCTTTTGATCATCTCAAAACACGCTCGACCAGCACGCTTCATAAGCACTCGGCCGGGAATTTGACCGTCGTGGATGGCGCGTCGATCAAGTTCACGGACTTGTTCAGCGCGATAAAGTCGGTTGGAAATAGCTATAGTGGCGACGTCAGACATGCTTGTTCACTTAATTCGGTAAAATCGCGCTATTGTAGCAAACTGGCATTTACTCGACGAAAAACTTTCTTTTTTGACTGCGTATAAATTTACTGCGAACCAATCATGACCCAAACGCCGTCCCTGCCACAGGATTCTCAGAGCCTACTATCAGACTTGAAAAATCAGATTGGAATTTGGGCGCGCGAAGCTGGCTTCCAGCAAATAGGCATCAGCGATATTGATTTGAACCATGAAAGTGAGCGCTTAAAAGATTGGCTGGCGCAAGGCTTTTATGGCGATATGCTTTGGCTCAATGAAAATCTAGAGAAACGTTTAAACCCCAGCGAACTCTTACCGGGAACGCTGCGCGTGATCTCGGTACGCATGAATTATCTGCCTGAAAACACCGAACAGATAAAAATATTGAAAGACCCCAACGCCGCTTATGTGTCTCGCTATAGTTTGGGTCGCGACTACCACA
Source organism: uncultured Alteromonadales bacterium (assembly GCA_937864365.1). Taxonomy (GTDB): domain Bacteria; phylum Pseudomonadota; class Gammaproteobacteria; order Pseudomonadales; family Cellvibrionaceae; genus Sessilibacter. Next base: position 14,211 of record CALMJT010000148.1, read on the forward strand.
AGCTAATTCGCAAGCGTTTAGCGAATATTGCCGACAAAATTCGCCTGTATGCGCAACAACATCAGCTGACTGAAGCCAACCAACGCGCCTTTGTCGATAGCGCTCCGGTTTTAGAGCGTCCCATTGCGCAAAAAGCGGGCCTGGGCTGGATTGGTAAGCATACGCTGGTCATCAACAAAGAAGCAGGTTCGTGGTTTTTTCTGGGTGAAATATTTACCAATCTAGAATTGCCTCTCGATACCGTCAAAGTAAAAAATCATTGCGGTGATTGCCAAGCCTGCTTAAAGGTTTGTCCCACCGACGCCTTTGTCGCACCTTACCAATTGGATGCCCGCCGTTGCATTTCGTATTTAACCATCGAAAATAAGGGCTCAATTCCCAAAGAATTTCGCCAAGCCATTGGCAATCGCGTCTACGGCTGTGATGACTGTCAGGCGATTTGTCCGTGGAATAAACTGGCTCACTACACTCGCGAGCCGGATTTTTTACCCCGCAATCAATTAGACCGGGCGAGTCTCGCGGAATTATTTTTGTGGACCGAAGAAGAATTTAACAAACGCACCGAAGGCTCTGCAATTCGTCGAATCGGTTACGAGCGTTGGCTCAGAAATTTAGCCGTTGGTCTTGGTAATGCCGAACGCAGCGAAGAGAATTTAGAGGCGTTAAAATCTCGATTGGATTTTCCATCAGAGTTGGTACAAGAACATGTCATTTGGGCCATTAACCAACACAGACAAAATCTAAAACGCAAACGACGGGTGTCAGATCATAAATGGCGCTAATTGTTGTTACTTAGCAAATGATCAAAACACTATTTTACCGATATCTTTAAGGGAATAACTCATGAAATATCTAAAATTCGCTACTGGGATATTATTGCTCTGTTGTGCGCAATTGAGCTTCGCTATGACGCCGGAGCAGCGTGTGCGCGCCTATTTTCAAGCCTATTCCAGCCAAGATTTTACGGCACTAGCCAGCCACCTACTTCCAGATGATCTGGCCTATTTTCGTGAGTTGATGGCTTTTACCGAACGTTTATCACCAGAGATTCGATCGGAGTTTTATCAAACATTGTATGGTCCGGGAATAACCGCCGAGAACATCAGTAAACTGTCTAATAGCGAATACTTCGCCTCGTTTATGAATGCGGTTTTTTCACTCGACCCGAGCCTGCAAGAAACTTTAGATATTTCTGCGCCACAATTAATTGGCGAAATTCAAGAAACCAGTGATTTAACTCATATCTTGGTAAGGCACCACATTGAATTCGATGGCATCAAATACGAAGAAATGGAAGTAGTGTCTTTGCGTCGCGTCGGTGATGATTGGCTAATTCTGTTAAATGGAGAATTTGAAAATATTCCCGCATCGATTAAAGAATCGTTTTTGGGATAAGTATTTAACAGATTGGCAGTGATAATTGAGGCATTTCCTTTCATTAAGTGTCAAAGCGATTACCCATTTTTCAAGGATTTATTGGCGCTGCAGTATTGGCGTTGCAGTAAGATTGTTTTAGAGCCACTCCCTAGCACCGCCAAAACCAACACTTAGTCGAGCTTAATGAAATGTTCTCGATAATATTTTAGCTCTTCAATCGAATCTTTAATGTCATCTAAGGCCAAATGCGCGCCTTGCTTTTTAACACCTGCCAGCACTTCCGGCGCCCAGCGACGAGCCAACTCTTTTAACGTGCTCACATCCAAATTGCGATAGTGAAAATAGCGTTCAAGCTTAGGCATACCACGCACTAAAAACCGACGATCCTGGCAGATTGAGTTGCCACAAATCGGTGATTTACCGGCTGGAACCCACTGCTGCAAGAATTCTATGGTTGCTTGCTCAGCTTGCTCGGCATCGACGGTGCTTTCGAGTACACGTTGTGTTAAACCCGATTGCCCGTGCTGGCGAGTGTTCCATTCATCCATGCCATCAAGTATGGCTTTATCTTGCGAAACCGCGAAAACCGGCCCCTCAGCCAAGATATTCAAATGAGCATCCGTTACAATCGTTGCGATTTCGATGATGACATCATTGTCAGGATCGAGACCTGTCATCTCTAAATCGATCCAAATGAGGTTGTTATCATTCATCGTCATTTTGTGCTCCTTAATCTAGAATGGCCTCAAACCAGTATTTTATGGTGTATTGCCTTAGTGTATCAGCAGTACCAGTTGCACGGGATTTTTGATCATAAAAGCCCTGCATTTTGCAATTAAAAAACGCAAGTAACGCGCACGCTTGCGATGGAATATCGTCAATTTATGGCCAAACGCAGACTAAATCGCCGCCAATCATGGCGTATCGATAAAATTCAACAAGAACGTATTGATCGAGCAAATAAAAAATCCGAACAGGCCGAAAAATGGCTGAGCGACGGTGAGCTTGAGGCCGAGAAAGAAGGGCTGGTAACCGCGCATTTTGGTATGCAGGTCGAAGTGGTCGATGTGAATGACGAATTACGCCAACACCGTTTTCGCTGCCATTTTCGCGCAAATCTAGGATCACTGGTAACGGGAGATCGTGTGGTTTGGCGTTATCATCCTAAACACGGTTTAGGTGTTATTGTTGCGGTAATGCCGCGCAGAAGTGAATTAAATCGCCCCGACAGCCATGGCCGTGAAAAAACCATCGCCGCCAATATCGACCAGATTGTTGTGGTATTTGCACCCTATCCCGAACCCTTTGCCAACCTTTTAGATCGCTACCTCGTCGCAGCCTATGCGTTAAATATTCCGGTATGCTTGGTACTGAATAAAAGTGATCGAATCGACGGTAATAATCGCGCAAAAATCGCTCAACTCACAGAAACTTATAAGCACCTTGGTTATCAGGTTTTAACCGTTTCAAAAGCGACCGGTGATGGTATTGAAGAGTTAATTGCCCAACTTCAGGGACACATCAGTATTTTTGTGGGACAGTCTGGTGTTGGTAAATCATCATTGGTGAATAAACTGCTGCCAGAGGTAAATGCGCGCGTGGGTGAGCTATCTGAGGCTCGTCAAAAAGGCACTCACACCACCACAACCGCGCAGTTGTTCCATTTTCCCGGCGGTGGCGATTTAATTGACTCACCCGGAATTCGGGAATTTGGTTTATGGCACATGGAGCCCGAACAGGTGCTCGAAGGTTTTATTGAGGTAAGACCGTTTATCGGCCATTGTAAGTTCAGAGACTGCAAACATGAACACGAACCCGGCTGCGCCATATTAAAAGCCGTCGAAAACGGTGAAATTAGTTCGCAGCGTATGGACAGTTACCGGCAAATTATCGGTCCACAGAATTTGTGATAAGGTCGTAAACCGCACTTTATGATTGCAAGAAACTCCGCTGATCCCTGAGTTTTTAGAGACACAGAAAGGCATTGCCGGTTTCATAGGCATTGGCGATTTCAAAAGTATTACCGATTTCAATAGCGCAACTGATGACGATTTTCGTACTCCGACGAGGTCGTCAGTGAGTTAATTAGTTGTTCTATCAGTCACTCACAATTAATAAAGGTCTGACATGAGTTCAAATTCCATTCTCCCCATGATTGTTGAGCCGAAAGAATTTCACCAATGGCAACAAGACAACGCTTCAAGCTCGGTGCTGATCATCGATTTATCCAGTGAAGGTAACTATGTAAACGGCCACGTTAATGGCGCCATTTATTTACCCTTTAAAACCTTGTTGATGCCAGTACCCCCAGCAGCGGCCAAACTGCCAACCATCGAACATCTGGAGATGGTTTTTTCTGCGCTTGGCTTAACACCAGACACTCACGTTGTTACCTACGACGATGAAGGCGGCGGCTGGGCCGGACGATTAATTTGGACACTCGATGCCATTGGTCATCATAAGTATTCCTATATCAATGGTGGTTTACACGCGTGGCTCGCCGATGGCTTACCGTTACAAACCGACATTAACAGACCAACGCCGTCGCAATATAAAATCGACGCGATTACCGATGCCCGAGCTACCGTTGAATTCATTACTGCTCATTTAAACCAAGACAATTTCCAAGTGTGGGACGCAAGAAGCCCAAGAGAATTTAGCGGAGAAGACGCACGTTCGGCTCGCGCAGGCCATATGCCCGGCGCGATCAATGCAGAATGGACAGATTTGATGGATAAGGAAAATGGTCTGCGAATTCGCAGTGACGCTAAAGAATATTTAGCGAACCTTGGTATTAATGAAAACCAAACCATCGTAACCCACTGTCAAAGCCATCATCGATCGGCATTTACTTACTTGGTTGGTAAGTCGTTAGGGTTTGATATTCGCGCCTACGACGGCTCATGGTCTGAGTGGGGCAACCTAGAAAACACACCCATTGAGTCTTAATTATCAAGGAGTGCTGACCGCACTCCCGTTACTCAACTACTGCAAATATTTTCGAAGTTCGACGAGCTTACCTTAATCAATGAAAAATACATTATTCACCGCGTTTCAGTACCTAGTACCCCAACATGCTCTTTCACGATTAGTGGGCAATCTCGCCGAAGCCGAAAACAAGGCCATTAAAAATTGGCTTATCCAGCGCTTTATCAATAGTTACGGCGTTAATATGGCAGAATCGCTTCGAAAAACACCGGATGAATTCCGCTGTTTTAACGACTTTTTTACTCGCGAGCTTGAAGACGGCGCTCGTAAAATATCCAGTGACATCAATCATATTGTCAGCCCCGCTGATGGCGCTATTAGCCAGCTCGGCGATATTGAAAATGGCAGAATTTTCCAAGCCAAAGGTCAATCGTTTACCACGGGAGAATTACTCGGCGGTGATCACGAGACCGCGGCATTATTCAGTCGAGGAAAATTCGCGACCATTTATTTGTCACCCAAAGATTATCACCGCGTACACATGCCTTTAGATGGCAAGCTGATTTCTATGAGCCACGTACCCGGTGATTTATTTTCTGTGAATCAAGCCACCGCTGAAAACGTACCGCGTTTATTTGCGCGCAACGAACGGATTTGCTGTTTATTTGAAACGCCAATTGGCCCCATGGTTATGGTGTTGGTTGGCGCAATGATTGTCGCCAGCATCGAAACGGTTTGGTCTGGACTGATTACTCCGCAGAAAAAAACCGTTCGCCATTGGAATTACAAGACACCAGAAACTATTGAGCTGAAAAAAGGCGAAGAGATGGGACGCTTCAAACTTGGTTCGACGGTGGTGCTTTTATTGCCAAAAAATGTTGAGTTTGATGATCGATACGAAGCGACCACGCCATTAAGAATGGGTGAACAGCTGGCGACATTCGAATAAAGTCGGCTCAGAAAAATAAATAAAAGGCTTATTTTTTAAAGAATGAAAATAAGCCTTTTTTGGTGGCTTCTTCAATTAGGTAGGTGTCACGAATATGCGCTACATCGATATCGAATTTACCCGGCTCTAAATCACGGGCGATTTCTACAGAATCCACATCATAAAGCTTTTTTGCCGCCTTAACTTTTTTGGGATGCTTTTCGTCTAGAGCGTCAAGATCGATAATTTCAGGCTTATCGAGCAACTCTCGACGCGCATTCATCACAATCATGACCTTGGGCTTTAATCGACGGCTAAAGTTTTGTTCGATAACAACCGCGATCTCGCCGGTATTTAGCTCAACCAATGTGCCCGTAGGATACAAACCAATCGCGCGGATAAATTCAACGACCAACTCTTGTTGAAACTCTACATCACGCATTTCATAAAGTTTAGCAACGGCCTTAGACGGCGCTAAAGGTTGATCACTAAAGCGAGGGTTGGTTGTGTTGTCGTAGAAGGTAACGATTCCGGCAATCTTGCCAAGCAATGGAATTTTATCGCCGCGCAAATGCTGCGGAAAACCACTACCATTAAGTCGTTCACAATGGGTTTTCACCACGGAAATGGTTCGTGGTTCAACATTTGGCGTTTTACGCAAAATCAAAACGCTGTATTCAACAAACTTTTCGAACTCTAACTCTTCATCCGGTGAGAGTTTAGGCTTGCTCAACAGCTCTTTTTTCAGACGTGTTTTACCCACATCTTTTAGCAAAACACCCATTGCCAGAGTGTTGAGGTCAGACATAGACAAGCCAATATGACGACCAAAGACAATTGCCCATACGGCAGAACGAACCGCGTGAGCATAGGTGTATTCGTCAGTCTCACGAACCCGAGCCAACCACGTAAACGCATCAGGATTACGAATAACGCTATCGACCATTTCGCTGGCGTAAGCTTTGGTCTCGTTAATTGGAATAGGGCCGCCGCTGCCAATTTGCGACATCACCTGAGACACTGCGCTGTATACATTCGAGTGCAGCTGTTGAACTTTACTGATTTCGGTTTTTAACGGCGCCTGAACTTGTCCGTAGGTGCCTGGACGAATTTTAAGTGGCCCAACCTCAACCTTAACGCGCTCTGTTCGACCGGCGCGTGAAGGCTTTTTAATTGCCGTTGGCCCGCGACCATTAAGTGTCCGCAGTCGATTTTGTATGGGACCTTTGCCCTTAACGATATCGATATAAACATGGCGACAATGGGCTTTAAGCTCGCGAATTTCATCAAGGTCGCGAACGTAAAAACCTTGTAGAGGGAAGGGCGTTTGACTCCACGGGCGATCCAAGCCTGAAACGAACATACCCACAAGTAGTTCGTTCACGTCGATTTTGACTTGCTTTACGCCCAAATGATCACCTGCCAAACAAAATTAGAATAGTTCGCCATATTTATTTATGGCTGTAATCGTATTTGTATACCTGTAGATACAAATTGATGATATAGATTTTAGGCCCAATATTGGTAACAACAAACCCCAACAGTGCCAATATATAAAAGAACAACAACCTGACAACAATTGCAGCATAATAGAGCCGCCAAGCGAAAACTCATCTTTGGTTGAATTTTCGAACGCTTGGTGGCTTATGACGAGCTGTTCTTATGTATAAACTAACTAATTACTATAGGCGTAGGAGATTATCAGTTTTCGTGATATTCAGCCGATAATTCGTGCACAGCTTGGAAAAAAGCTCCAACATTATCAGGGTCTATTTCAGGCGTAACACCATGACCCAGATTGAAGACATGGCCATTGCCCTTTCCAAAACGGGAGAGAATGTAACCAACTTCTTCGCGAATACGCTCTGGTTTCGCATTAAGAATAGCTGGGTCCATATTACCTTGCAAAGCAACACGATCTCCCACCTGCGCACGGGCATTTCCAATGTCGGTGGTCCAATCCAAACCGAGAGCTTGAACACCGGTATCAGCCATTGCATTCAGCCATTGACCGCCACCTTTGGTGAACATAATCACTGGCACTTTTCGGCCATCGTGCTCTGTAATCAACTGATTTACGATTCGCTGCATGGGTGCCAAAGAGAAATCCAAATACGCTTGATGTGATAGAGCACCACCCCAAGAATCAAAAATTTGTACTGCCTGAGCACCGGCTTTGATTTGCGCGTTTAGATACAGCGCTACAGAGTCGGCCAATTTATTCAACAAACGAGTAAACGCTTCAGGCTCGTTGTACATAAAAGTCTTAGTTTTTCGGTAGTCTTTGCTGGAACCACCTTCAACAATGTAGGTTGCTAGGGTCCAAGGGCTACCGGAAAAACCTATCAATGGCACCCGACCGTTTAACTCGCGGCGAATCATACGCACCGCATCCATCACATAACCCAGATCAGCTTCTGGATTAATGACGTCTAAAGCGTCCATATCGGCAACAGAGTTAACCGACTTTTTAAATCGAGGACCTTCTCCGGTCTCAAAATACAAACCTAATCCCATTGCGTCTGGGATGGTTAGAATGTCGGAGAACAAAATAGCAGCGTCTATTGGATAACGATCCAAAGGCTGTAAGGTAACTTCGCAGGCAAGTTCCGTATTCATGCATAAGCTCATAAAGTCGCCAGCTTTTGCTCTGGTAGCACGATATTCAGGCAGATAGCGCCCCGCTTGTCTCATCATCCAAACTGGGGTTACATCTACAGACTCCCGCGCCAAGGCACGCAAGAAACGATCATTTTTTAGCTCTGACATGAGAATTTCCAAGTACTTGTTTTGCTGGCATTTTAACCGAGAATGGCAACACCTAAAAAGCAAAACAGGGCCTTAGTGGGCCCTGTTTAACGTTGATTTACACTAATTTCACATGGATATTGCAGAAATCATAAGGAAGTTATTAGAAGTCATTAAACGCCAAGGTAGTCCAGAATTCCTTCAGCGGCCTGACGTCCTTCCCAAATTGCAGTTACTACAAGATCTGAACCGCGCACCATATCACCACCGGCAAACACTTTTGGGTTTTTGGTCTGGAATTTATAGGTTTGCTCTTCGGGAGCAACCACACCACCCCAACTGTTCGTTTCTATGCCAAAGTCGGCGAACCATGGTTTTGGATCTGGACGGAAACCAAACGCCACCAAGACCACATCTGCGGGTAAAATCTCTTCACTGCCGGGAACAGGTTCGGCGCGACGACGACCTTTTTCATCAGGCTCACCCATTTGAGTGGTTACAACCTTAACACCTTCGACTTTACCATCACCAACAATGGCGATTGGTTGACGGTTAAACAAGAACTTCACACCCTCTTCACGAGCATTAGAAACTTCTCGTTTTGACCCGGGCATGTTCGCCTCATCGCGTCGATAAGCACAGGTTACGGTTTTTGCACCTTGGCGAATGGACGTACGGTTACAGTCCATAGCGGTGTCACCACCACCCAGAACCACGACCTTCTTACCGCTAACATCCACAAACTCTTCTGGATTCTTCTCGAAACCTAAATTGCGATTTACATTAGCAACTAAGAAAGGAAGCGCATCATAGACGCCTGGCAGATCTTCACCATCAAAGCCACCTTTCATGTAATCGTAGGTACCCATGCCCATAAACACGGCATCGAATTGCTCTAGCAATTCGGCCATGGTGATGTCGGTACCAACGTCAGTGTTCAAACGGAATTCAACACCCATTTCAGTAAACACTTCGCGACGACGAGAAAGTACACTCTTCTCTAGCTTAAACTCAGGAATACCAAAGGTGAGCAAACCACCGATTTCAGGGTAGCGATCGAAAACAACCGGTTTTACACCGTTGCGCACGAGTACGTCTGCACAACCCAAACCAGCAGGACCAGCACCAATAACGGCAACTTTTTTGTCAGTCCAAACGACTTTAGACATGTCTGGGCGCCAACCCATAGCTAGCGCGGTATCGGTAATGTATTTCTCGGCATTACCAATAGTGACTGCACCAAAACCATCATTAAGTGTACAAGCACCTTCACACAAACGATCTTGTGGACAAACTCGACCACAGACCTCTGGTAAAGAGTTTGTCTGATGGCTCAAATCAGCGGCTTCAAACAAGTTACCTTCTGAAATTAACTTCAGCCAGTTAGGAATGAAGTTATGTACCGGACATTTCCATTCGCAGTATGGGTTTCCGCACGCCAAGCAGCGGTGAGATTGATTTTCCACCTGCGGCTTGTTAAAGGGTTCATAAATTTCCACGAACTTACGCTTGCGAGTAAACAAGCTTTTCTTTTGTGGGTCCTGTCGGGCTACATCGATAAACTGAAAATTGTTATCTAAACGCTCTGCCATGGCTAAAACCTCTAAATCGTTTCTACTCAAATTCTGTTAGTTAAATTACTCACCGCGTTTTTTAACGCTGTTGAGTAGTCCCGCAAGGTTTGCGGCCTTAGGTTTAACCAGCCAGAATTTGCCCAAGTAGTCTTCGAAGTTTTCAAGCAACTCATGACCCCAAGGACTGCCCGTTTCTCTCACAAATTCTTCGATCACTCCGCGCAGATGGTTGCGATGACCTTCCGTTGCTTCGCGGTGAATTCGTTGAATTTCAATTAATTCGTGGTTGTACTTATCAACAAAAGTATTGCTTTGATCAAGTACATACGCAAAGCCACCGGTCATGCCAGCGCCGAAGTTAACTCCGGTTTCGCCAAGCACGGTAACAATACCGCCGGTCATGTATTCACAACAGTGGTCACCTGCACCCTCAACAACCACATGCGCACCCGAGTTGCGCACTGCGCAACGCTCACCGGCACGACCAGAAGCAAATAATTTACCGCCGGTTGCACCGTATAAACAGGTGTTACCCATGATGCTGGTGGTGTGACTATCAAACTCGGAACCAGCAGGTGGACGCAAGACAATCTTACCGCCCGCCATGCCTTTACCGACGTAATCGTTAGCATCACCTTCTAGGTAAAGCTCTAAACCGCCGGCGTTCCAAACACCAAAGCTCTGACCGGCAATACCTTTAAGGTTTAGCCTGATCGGCGCATCTTTCATGCCTTGGTTGCCATAACGTTTGGCAATTTCGCCGCTAACGCGGGCACCAATAGAACGATCACAGTTGGTGATTTCAAACTCAAACTCACCACCGGTTTTCGCCTCAATAGCCGGCAGAACAGCGGCAACGATCGCTTCGGCTTTTAGGCCAGGATCGAAGGGAGTATTGCGCTCAACTTGGCAGGTTTGCGGTTTGGTATCTAATAAATCGTCTGTGTATAAAATTGGAGACAAATCCAGGCGAGCTTGTTTCTGTGTTTGTCCGTCAATTGCTTCGAGTAAATCCACTCGGCCGATGATTTGCTGCAAACTGGTAAAGCCTAGTTTAGCCAACCACTCACGCACCTCTTGTGCCACAAACGTAAAGAAGTTCATGGCCATTTGCACGGTGCCTTGATAGTGATTTTCACGCAGATCATCACGCTGAGTAGCAACACCTGTTGCGCAGTTGTTGAGGTGGCAAATACGTAAGTACTTACACCCAAGCGCAACCATCGGCGCTGTACCAAAGCCGAAGCTTTCGGCACCCAAAATCGCCGCTTTGATGACATCCAAACCGGTCTTCAAGCCGCCGTCGGTTTGTACTCGAACCTTACCGCGCAAATCGTTAGCTCGCAGCGTTTGGTGAGTCTCAGAAAGACCAAGCTCCCAAGGCGAACCGGCGTAACGAATAGAGGTTAGAGGACTCGCTGCCGTACCACCGTCGTAACCTGAAATAGTGATCAAGTCAGCGTAGGCTTTTGCCACACCGGCTGCGATAGTTCCAACTCCCGGACGAGAAACCAGTTTCACCGACACCAAGGCGGCCGGGTTTACTTGTTTCAAATCGTAAATCAGCTGTGCCAGGTCTTCGATTGAGTAAATATCGTGATGCGGCGGAGGCGAAATAAGGGTTACACCCGGCACTGAATAACGCAAACGAGCAATTAGCGCGTTCACTTTTCCGCCTGGAAGCTGACCACCTTCACCGGGCTTAGCACCTTGCGCCACTTTAATTTGCATAACTTCGGCGTTGACCAAGTAATGCGGTGTCACACCAAAGCGACCCGATGCGACCTGCTTAATTTTTGAGTTTTTAATGGTGCCGTATCGAGCAGGATCTTCACCACCTTCACCCGAGTTTGAACGACCACCGAGAGTGTTCATGGCCTCAGCAAGTGCTTCATGAGCCTCAGGCGATAACGCACCCAGTGACATAGCTGCGGAGTCAAAACGGCGCACAATTTCAGAAACTGGCTCAACTTCATCCAACTCAACGGGCTTAAGGTCGGGCTTAATTCTTAAGAGATCGCGAAGCGTCGCAGGCGGACGTTCATTGACCAGAGTCGCAACATCACGCCATGCAGAGTAATCGCCACTCTTAACGGCACGATGCATAGCCTGAACCACATCTGGGTTATAGGCGTGGTATTCCTGACCGTGCATAAATTTGAGCAAGCCGCCCGGAGCGATTGGTTTACGCGTTACCCAAGCACTTGCCGCCAAGATACGCTGATCGTCTTCTAGATCTTCGAAGCGTGCGCCTTTAATACGACTTGGGGTATCCGGGAAGCACAAGTTAACAACTTCTTCGTCCAATCCGATGATTTCAAAAAGCTGTGCTCCGCGATAAGAAGCGACTGTAGAAATCCCCATTTTAGAAAGGATTTTTAACAGGCCTTTGTTAATGCCGCGTCGGTAGTTTTTGTAAGCTGTATCGGTATCAACAAACAGTTCGCCGGTGCGAATCAGGTCGTTTAGTACGTAGTAGCTCAGGTACGGATAAACCGCAGTTGCACCGTAACCAATGAGCGCAGCAACCTGATGCGGATCACGAGCAGTTGCAGTTTGCACAATGATATTGGCATCGCAACGCAAACCCGTTTGCGTTAGATGGTGATGCACAGCACCGGTTGCCAACAGTGCGTGAATTGGCAATTGACCTTGTTCGATATCTTGGTCCGAAAGCACAATCAAAACCGTTCCGCGAGAGACGACTTCCTCTACATTTTTGCAAAGGGTCTCAATGGCGGATTTAAGATTGGTTTTGTTGGGATCGTAAGCCAAATTGAATTGACCCACTTCGTAACCCGGACGATTTAAGTCCAAAAGCGCGCGAAATTTCACCGGAGACAATACCGGAGAGGTCAAAATGACTCGGTCGGCGTGATCTGGAGATTGATCAAAGATGTTCATCTCGCGACCAACGCAGGTCTCAAGAGACATAACAATTGCTTCGCGCAGCGGATCGATTGGCGGGTTGGTTACCTGAGCAAACTGTTGACGCAAGTAATCGTATGGCGTGCGCTGTTGTTTTGAGAGCACGGCCATAGGCGTATCGTCACCCATAGAACCAACGGCTTCCTGTCCAGACTCAGCTAACGGGCGCAACACCTGATCACGCTCTTCATTGCTGACTTGGAATAGCTTCATTGCCGCTTTTAGCTCATCTGCATTGAGTTCTTTTTCAGCCAAGTCGGCATTCAAAGTGGACTCCAAGCGCATGGCGCGAGTCTTTAACCAATGTTTGTACGGATGAGTCTTTTTGAGCTGATCATCAACGTCTTCGGTATGGAAGAGTTGACCAGTTTGAGTATCAACGGAAAGAATTTGGCCCGGCCCTAAACGGCCTTTGGCAACCACATCTTGTGGTTTATAACCGTGCGTTCCCACCTCGGATGCGACGGTGATATGGCCATCTTTAGTGATAACCCAACGCGATGGACGCAAACCGTTGCGGTCAAGCGTACAAACCGCATAGCGACCATCGGTGATTACCAAACCTGCTGGGCCATCCCAAGGCTCGATATGCATGGAGTTATATTCGTAGAAGGCCCGTAAGTTTGGGTCCATGGTTTCTACGTTTTCCCACGCAGGTGGAACCAGCATACGAATTGCACGATGCAATTCCATACCACCGGTAACCATCACTTCAAGCATGTTATCTAAACTGGATGAATCTGAGCCTTCGCGGTTAACCAGTGGGCTGATTTCATCTAAGTTTGGTAAAAATGGGCTAACGAACTTCGGCGTACGCGCGACGGCCCAGTTTCTGTTACCCATAACGGTATTGATTTCACCGTTGTGGGCGATCATACGAAACGGCTGTGCTAACGGCCAACGAGGTAGAGTATTGGTAGAAAAGCGTTGGTGGAAAACACAAATCGCTGTTTCTAAACGTGAATCCGCCAAGTCTAGATAGAACTTGTCCAAATCCACCGGCATCATCAAACCTTTGTAGGAGATGACATTAGTGGCAAGACTGGCAATATAAAATGATGGATCTTTCGCTAGACGCGTCTCAATTTTACGACGGGCTACAAATAGCTTTGAAGTGAACTCTTGATCGTTCAAACCATGACTGTTCACAAACAAATGCTTGAATAGCGGAAGCGATTCTAGAGCAATTGGCCCCAGACAAGCAGGATCTGTAGGCACATCTCGCCAACAGATTTCGGTTAAATCGACGCGCGCCAATTCTTCTTTTGCGACTTGCATAGCCGTTTGGGCGAGAGTTTCATCCGTGCTCAGCATGAATGCACCAACGCCATAGAGTTCAGATAACTCGAATTGGCAGTCGGTTTTCGCTACTCCGCGAAGAAATCCGTCGGGCTTTTGTAGAAGCAATCCGCAGCCGTCACCGGTTTTACCGTCGGCCGCGATGCCGCCACGATGGGTCATACAGGTCAATGACTCAATGGCGGTTTGCAATAATCGGTGGCTTGCTTGCCCTTTTAAATGGGCTATAAGTCCAAATCCACAGTTGTCTTTGAACTCATTTAGGTTATAGAGGCCATTGCTCATAGGCGGTCTCTCACATTTGCAGTTGGAAGTTACGCTAAAGCCGGAAAACCGGTTTACTTTAGCTTTTAACTAACGTCACTCTTGACTGGGCTTTCAGCGACCCCGTATGGATGCTGTTAGATCAGGTTATTAACCGTCGCCCAAGACTAAAAAGCCCCTAGGGTAGGGGCTTGTCTTAGAATGGGCGGCAGATGTTACCTTCTGAATATGACTCTGACAATCTTGACAGATCAAAAATCACGCCATATGAAATGAATTTATTTAAACGTCGCCTATCTTGCGTTAATTTCCGCGAAAATTCGCTTTAATCTCACTAATACTTCTTGGCCAGGCACCATTTTTTTGCTGATTTTCAGGTAAAGAGGCGATTGAATCTCGCGCTTGTTGACGATTTTCATAGTCACCCTGCAATAAAACGAACCAATCTTGCCCATTTCGCTTCAAAGTGACTAACTCAATTGAGTCACGGTTTCTTTGGCTTTTCAAAAAAGTTTCCAGAGATTCCTTTCCTTGGGCAGCCATGATTTGCAATACATAATGATTATCAGGTCTGGATAAAACTGGAATTGAGCCCGTCAACTTTTGAGAAACAGGCGTTTTAAGAGCTGACTGAGTTTGAATTTTACCCACTGTACCATCATTGCTGGAATTAGTAATTGTAGATTTAGCAACTACCGACTCAGCAACTGAATCCGACACAATTAATCGATCATCTCCAGACTCACCTGCATCGGTTTCTTCTCTCGGCTGATCGACAACAACTTCAGCTACTGCGTTATTTTGTAAAAGCTCCCCACGACCGACAACCTCTTCGCGAAGATCTTGAACTGAAATCGCAGAACCAGATAGATCACGCTCAACGTCGTTCAACTCAGAACCCGAAGGAGAGTTATCAGTGGCTGAAGGAGTTTCAAGAACAGCAGTTTTGGGCTGACTGGAATCTAAAACCACAACAGCTGGAGGTTTCGATTGCTCGGCAGGACTGGAACCTAAACGATCCCCAATTAAAAACACCCCAACGCCGACCGCCAGCAAGCTTACGATGGCAATCATATGCACTGGCGATAAACCCAACCTAGGCTGAGGCTGGGCGGTATCCAACATGGGCTCGGCAAAAGGATCGTCAATTTGATTCAACTCATCCAGCACTCGACTAAATTCGCCTCGACCACCATCAACAATTGCCTTTGTGCTAGCACGATTAATATCAAGGTCTAAGGCAGACACCGCGAATTGGTGCCAATCATCCAGAGTCGGTAGAGCCAACTCTAAATCGTAGATCATCGCCTCTAAACCTCCGAGTCGATCGAGCCTTGCAACTAACTCTCGATTACCCGCCATGACTATTTTCAGTGGCGCCGACTCAAAGCCTGCCGACAGTAGACTCAATAACATCGACAACACTTCGTCAGTCAGCCAGTTCGCGTCATCGATCAACACCACGGGGGCCGTTAACGAATCCTGAGTTAAACAAACTCGGATTCGAGCAAGCAGTGCGCCAATACTCATATCTTGATTATCGGGCAATTGATCAACGAATAAACTCAGGATTTGCGACAGTAATTCAGCCGGGGACTCTAGTGATCGGGATTTAACGAGTGCTAGCTGTGTAGAGCCCTTGAGTTCATCAACAAGCTTATCTAGAAAAAAGCTCTTGCCCTGATCGTGATTAGCAACCACGACCAACAGTTGATCACCGTAGCGACACATGTGAGCAGCTCGTTGCAGCTGAGGCTGGCGAGCTACTGCGATAAACGATGAGACTGAATTTAAAGAAGTTGTCCCTTCTATATCAGCCTCATGATCCAATAGAGCTTCTGACAAATTACCCTCGAATATCATTCGTTAATTTATGCAAGAACACCCAAGAGGAGTTCGCACTCTCGATTGGTTATGCTCAATGCCCCTTTAGAGCAATCGGCATTGATGGCTACCGGTGTTATGTCGAGCTAATACTGACCGACTAACCGAACTATTCATGTCAGGCAGATCGTAAATTCAATCAATCTGTAGATCGAGTTGCATTCAATGTCTCCGCCAAAATCTTGGGATCAACATCACTGGTAACAAACGCCTCACCCAGTGACTTCAATAACACCAGACGCAACCGACCATCGAGCACTTTTTTATCCACCGACATTAAGTCAATATACTGCTCATTGGTCATGCAAGCGGGGCCTTGTATTGGCAACTTGGCGCGCTCTAATAAACTTTTCGTTCTAGAAACAACGGACTCATCTATCAAGCCCATGCGAGCTGATAAATCAACCGCCATCATCATGCCAGCACCAACCGCCTCACCATGCAACCAGGTTCCATAACCCATTGCTGTTTCGATGGCATGACCAAAGGTATGTCCAAGGTTTAAATAAGCTCGTACCCCAGATTCTTTTTCATCTTGAGCAACGATTTGAGCTTTATTTTCACACGAACGCTTGATGGCGTAGGTTAGCGCTTCCCGGTCACATTCCAACAGTTTTTCAACATGCTCTTCTAACCATTCAAAGAATTCCGCATCGCCCAACAAGCCGTATTTAATAATTTCAGCAATACCTGCGGATAACTCTCTTTGCGGCAAGGTTTTGAGCACATCAGTATCAGCCAGCACACATTTGGGCTGATAAAACGCACCTATCATATTCTTGCCAAGTTTATGATTCACACCCGTCTTGCCACCCACACTGGAGTCAACTTGGGACAAGAGCGTGGTCGGAACTTGGATAAAATTTACGCCTCGTTGATAGCAAGCTGCGGCAAATCCGGTCATGTCCCCAGTCACACCGCCACCCAAAGCTATCAAGGTCGTTTTGCGATTGTGGTGATGCGCCAAGAGTTGATCAAATATTGTATTTAGGGTATCAAGATCTTTATGAGACTCGCCATCCGGCAGAATGACTTTGAGTATCGAATAATCAGACAAAGACTCACAAAACGCCTCTAGATACAAAGGCGCAACAACCGTATTTGTTACGATGCAGATCTGATTTGAGGTGAGATAAGGTTTTATTAGCTCAGAATTGGTCAATACAGAGCCAATAAATATAGGATAGGCACGATCACCAAGATCTACGTGTAGTGTTTCCATTGTGTACTTCCGCTCGCATAACATCGACCGAAAAATCTAACACATACCGCTTGAGCAATCATTGCTTAATTAGCGAGAAGATCTTCTCCGCTACCGCTTTCGGCGTTTTATTATCCGTTGATACTTGATAGTGAGAAACCGATTCGTACAAAGGCGCTCGCTCGGCAATCAAACCTTCGATCTTAGCCTTGGGGTTTTCAACTTGCAGTAACGGTCGTTTTTTATCTTTACGGGTACGCTTGTAAAGCTGCTCAACCGATGCCGTTAAATAAACAACAACGGAGTTGTTGTTGAGAAGCTCTCGATTTTCTTCGCGAGTTACTATTCCGCCACCGGTCGCCAAAACCAAATTGCGAACTTGCAAAAGATCTTGAAGAACAGAAGTTTCTCTAGCGCGAAAACCCTCTTCACCCTCAACATCAAAAATCCAAGGGATATCTGCGCCGGTGCGCTCCTCAACGACATGGTCTGTGTCTTTGAATTCGCGCTGGGTCAATTGTGCCAGCATGCGACCGATGGTGGATTTACCAACTCCCATCGGCCCTACCAACACAATGTTCTTATCTTCTTCTAGCAAATGACGTTCGCCTAAAATTGATCGATTTTAGGAAATATTAACGTCTTACAGGGTCTTCCAACAAGCGAGGCGTGATAAAGATCAACAATTCACTTTTATCGATATCTTTGGTCGTACGCTTAAATAAGTTACCAACAATTGGAAGATCACCTAAGAACGGAACCTTAAGCTCAGCAACGTTCTCAGTAGATTGGAAGATACCGCCCAGCACAATGGTCTCGCCATTTTTAACCAAAACCTGAGTTTGAACTTCAGTAACGTCAATGGTTGGAGCACTGTTCGCACCGAAAGCAACAACCTCACCAATGGCATCTTGGTTAACAACTAAGTTAAGAATGATGTGATCATCTGGCGTAATTTGCGGTGTAACTTCAAGACTCAATACAGCATCACGGTACTGGGTGGTGGTAGCACCACTAGCCGAAGCTTGCTGGAAAGGCACTTCAGAACCAGAGCGAATAGATGCTGGCTGTTGATCACCGGTTACGACTTTAGGTTGCGAAATCACCTCACCGTAACCTTCAGACTCCAATGCACTTAATTCAAGCTCAACCAAGAAATTGTCACGGACATAGCCGAACGCGATATCGCTGGTTGCGGATGTGGCGCCCAAATCTACCGAACCAAAATCACCACCCAAAACACCATTGTTTAGGTCAAGATCATTGTTGACGTTACCGCCAACGAAGAAGCTATCGTTATCGCCATTATCGATATAGCCCGCAGACCACTCAACACCCAAATCACGAACAAAGTCGGTGCTAGCGGTAACAATACGCGCTTCGATTAAAACTTGGCGAATCGGTATATCAATTTGAGTGACTAGACGCTTAAAGTCTTCAATCTTATCTTCTGTGTCCGTCAAAATAATTGAGTTGGTGCGCTCGTCTACGATTACGCTACCACGCTCAGAAAGAATACTCTGAGTGCTGTTTTCACCTTCGCCTTCACTGTCGAAAAGATTAAACAGTTGCGCGGCATCAGCATAAAGAATACGAATGTGCTCGGTTCGTAAGGGTGCGAGCTCCGCAAGCTGTTTGCGAGTTTCAAGTTCTTGACGTTCTCTGCTGGCAATCTCTGCAGCCGGAGCAACTAACAACACGTTACCTACCTGACGCTTATCAAGACCTTTAGCCTTTAATACGATATCCAGCGCCTGATCCCATGGCACATTCTCTAAACGCAAGGTAATACGACCTTCAACCGTGTCACTGGCCACTAGGTTCAAATCAGTGAAATCAGCAATTAACTGAAGAACGGCGCGTACTTCGATGTCTTGGAAGTTTAATGAAAGCTTTTCACCCACAAACTGGAACCGCGTACGGCGATCTTCAGCTTCGCTTTCGGTAAGTGGTTTTACACTAACGATGTACTCTTTATCGGTTTGATACGCCAAGTACTCGTACTCGCCAACAGGATCGATCTTAACCGTGGTCACACCAGACTGACTGTCTGCGTCGATAAAACTCACCGGCGTTGCAAAATCAGTAACATCTAAACGACGGCGGAATTCCTGCGGCAAAGTCACATTAACCAAGTTAATTTCAATACCGGAAGCCGTTTCTTCAACATCAACATTTACAGTAGGTTGTGACAAACGAATAATTACTCGACCTTCTCCCGCTTCAGTTCTGCGAAAATCTACATCGGTAATCGAAACACGATCTTTGGAAATAATACTAGGCGCCTTTTGGCTTACCGCGCTATCCAAAACATCATCTTTTGGCACAGTCACCTTGGCAACTTGATCACCGCCTTCACCAACAACTACGAAAAACTTATTACCGTCTTGGCGAGTTGTATAAGTGGAGGCGTCACTCAAATTTAGAATTAGACGTGTTCTATTTTGTGCAGACAAAATAATGGCGCTGTCAGCACCACCAAAGGAAAGTGGGTACCGTTTTTTGTCAAGACTGCTCTCTACATCCGGAAAATCCAAAACGATTCGAGCGGGCTCTTCGATAATGTAACCAACCGGCTCTGAAGGAGGTTCAGAAAACTCCATACTGACTTCAAACTTCTCTCCAGGTAATGAAGAGAATTTAATGTCATTAAGCGTCGCTTGACCGAATGCAAAACTGGTGGTGGTCAGAACCCAGGCTACGATCCCAGCTTTAAAAACCTGGCGATTATTTTTAAACATAATTATTTCCTACTCTGAAACCTTCAGTTCTAGGGTATCTGGACGCTCCACCCAACCACTGTTGCCGTCGGAGACTATCTCTAAAATAGTAAGGTGAACCTTGTTGGCCTCTACAATTCGACCGTGATTCAATCCTACATAATTGCCTACTGTAACGCGGTGAATACCGCCGTTATCATCATCAATCAATGCCCACAAAACGCCGTTCTGTTCCAGCGAACCAACCATCTGTAAAGAACTTAGTGGGAAAGATTCTAAGAATTCTTTTGTTCTGTTTTCATCGGGAGCCACATCAGACGAACCACTTCCGAATGCGAAATTTTCTAGAACTCGCGCGGGCTTCTGAAATGGGCTCCGCAGTGTTGCCGCAGAATACGTGTAGGTTCCATAAGGACTAAAGCTCGGTAACGGCTCTACAGCGCCCGCCGGACGCCTTTTGGTTTCAGCAATATACTGTGCTAAGTCGCCATTATTAGAACCACCGCACGCAGACAGTAAAATCGATAAAGAAAGCACTGTCATTAACGACGAGCTTCTCTTGATTGATTTGGGCGACTTTAAAAACTTACTTTTCAACACGTCGCTATTCCTGTGGTTTGTAACGGTATGTTTTAGCAAGAATCTCCATATCAAACAGCGTAGGTTGATCCTTACCTTTCTCAATTTTGTAGTCGTGCAGTGTCACGATTCTGGGTAATGCCGCAACACCACTGACAAACGCACCAAACTGATGATAACCACCGGTTACCTTTATAGATATCGGCAGCTCAACGTAAAAATCTTTAACAACTTCAGCTTCAAGCTCAATACTTTTAATCTGCAATCCAGTGGAGTTACCACGCTCGGTGATATCTTCTAATAGTCCAGGGACCTCAGCTTCTTTAGGCAACTGAGATAACAAAGCACTAAAAGACTCTTCCATCTCAATCATTTGATTACGGTAAACTTCCAAATTTGCCGCTTCAAACGCACGGGTAGCAAAAGTCTTTCTCAACTGAACTTCTTTTGCGCTTTCGGCGTTTAGAGATTGATTAAGATCTTTAACTTTAAAAAAGTAGGCGCCAGCTAAAATCAGGGCGAAGGCAAGAATCCAAATGAATATCCGACCGGCAATGGGCCAAGTGCCAATGCGCTCGAAATCGAGGTCGTTAAAATCAAATTCTTTGAGTTGATCAAGAGTATCTGCAAGCGACATCATCAAGCTCCATCTTCATCGTTTTTCTTCGGTGAAGAAATTTGCACCGACATCTTAAAGGAATTCGGAATTAGATCTTCATCGCCGCCTTCTTTTGCACGCGTTACACTTTGCAAATTAGGATCTTCAAACCACTGAGACTCATCAAGCTGACGCATCAATGATGAAACGCGGTTATTTGATTCAGCAACACCCTCGATGGAAACCTGAGCTCCAGAACGCTGCAACTTGGTGAAATAAACACCGTCGGGAACCACTCGAACCAAATCATCAAAAACTCGTACGATTTGAGGACGATCGCCCTGCAAACTCTGAATAACTTCCATCCGACCAACCAAATCTTCTCGACGCTCACGTAGGTCTTTGATTTCGGCCACTTTTTTATCAAGATCGGCAATTTCACGAGTTAAAATATTGTTTCTCACTCGCTGGCTATCGATTTGTGCATTAACTGAACTCAACCACACAAAAATAACGGCACCTGCCAGAATCGCAACAAGCCCCAAGACCGTGTAAAACTGTCTTTGTTTTTCCGCCCTAAGTTCGTCGCGCCAAGGTAAAAGGTTGATATTCGCCATTAGTCAAAACTCCTCAGCGCAAGTCCCACCGCAATCATTAGCGAAGGAGCATCATTGGCCAATACCGCAGAATTAACCCGAGATGCTACCGACATTTGTGCAAAAGGGTTTGCGACCGCCGTCTGAGTTCCGAGCTTTTCTTCGATCATCGCCGCCATACCGTCTAAAGTTGCGACACCACCGGCAAGAATAATTTGATCGACATCACTGTACTGACTGGAAGAAAAGAAGAATTGCAAAGATCGAGTAACTTGCTGAACAACGGCCTCTTTAAATGGCTCCAAAACTTCTAATGCATAATCATCCGGCAAGCCGCCTTGTTTTTTGGCAAGGCCGGCTTCTTCCATAGATAAGCCATAGCGACGCTGAATCTCTTCAGTGAGTTGTTTACCACCAAATAGCTGTTCGCGGGTGTAAACCGTTTTGCCATCGACTAATACACTGAGCGTTGTCATGGTTGCGCCAATATCAACGATAGCAACCACTTGATCTTCCTGCTCTTCAAGTTGATTCGAAATCAACTGAAAAGCGCGCTCCATAGTGTAGGCTTCAACATCAATCACTTTGGCAGTAAGGCCAGCTAGCGACAAAACTTCCGCTCGCAAATCAACGTGCTCCCGGCGACACGCTGCAAGCAGTACTTTCATCTGCCCTTCGTGTTCTTGAGATTCGCCTTGCACTTCAAAATCTAATGCAACCTCTTCAAGAGGATAGGGAATGTATTGATCTGCTTCGAGTGTGATTTGAGTTTCAAGCGCGTCATCAGAAAGACCTTTAGGCATTTCAATGACTTTAGTGATGACAGCCGACCCGGCTACAGCGACCGCTGCATTTTTAATTTTTGTCTTGGACAGGTTAATAAGCGTGCGTAGCACTTCGGCGACGACTTCGACCTCATTAATATTCTTCTCGACAACCGCGTTAGCAGGTAGAGGTCGAACCGCGTAGCTCTCTACGCGATAACCGTTGCCGTGACGACTGAGCTCAATAAGCTTGATCGCAGTCGAGCTGATATCCAGCCCAAGCACGGGTTTTGGCTTGCTTTCGAAAATATCGAGAATACCCATTTTTCTATCAAATTCCGCAACTTAGCTAGCATTTATGTTATAGCACTTTAACTTAAAGGTGCAATATGACAACAATTAGTTAATGCAACAAAAAGACTTTATAATGTTCTAACACGAGCAATTGTGCTCTAAGCCGTTAATTCATAAAGAAAAAATGTCACGTACTAAATTCGTTATCTCTGTCACGTTTTGGCTAATGTTATTTTTTGCAGGCTCATCGACTGCTTTTTTAGCAGGAATTTACCTGTACTTAACACCTAATTTGCCCGACGTAGAAACTCTAAAAGAAACTAAATTTCAGATTCCACTGCGCATATACACTCGTGACGAAAAACTCATTGGTGAGTTTGGTGAGAAACGTCGTAGCCCAATTCGATTTGAGGAAATTCCAGAAAATTTCGCCCATGCAATCTTATCGGCCGAAGATGATAGATTTTACTCGCACAGCGGTGTTGATATAAAAGGCCTTTTGCGAGCGGTATCACAAATATTGCAAACAGGAGAAATTCAGGGCGGCGGAAGTACCATTACGATGCAGGTCGCACGCAATTTCTTCTTAACTCGTGAGCAAGTATTTACTCGCAAATTCAACGAAATTCTACTTGCTTTGCAAATTGAACGTGAACTGAGTAAAGAGGAAATTCTCACTTTATATGTGAACAAAATATATTTGGGTAATCGCGCCTACGGTATCCAAGCAGCGGCTCAAGTTTATTACGGAAAAAATATCGATGAGTTAAGTCTAGCGCAAACGGCAATGATCGCAGGATTACCGAAAGCGCCGTCGGCTTATAACCCAATTGTTAATCCAACACGCGCTTTAATTCGTCGCAACTGGATTTTAGGGCGAATGAAGGAGTTGGGTTATATCGATGAACTTACTTATCAAACCGCATTTGCAGAACCAGTTACCGCCAAAAATCACGGTGCCGTTGTCGATTTAAATGCGCCTTACATCGCTGAAATGGCGCGCAAAGAAATGATTGACCGATTTGGATTAAGCGCCTACACCGATGGTTATAAAGCGTATTTAACCGTCGACAGTAAATTGCAACAAGCGGCGCAAAATTCATTAATTAACGGCCTCGAAGATTATGATCAACGTCATGGATTTCGAGGTAAAGAAGCAACGCTTAGCACTTCAGAAATAAAAGAAGTTAATTTACCGATAATTGCCATTAATTCCGATGAGAGTTCGTCTTTAGAAAATACTCAGGAATCAACAGAGCAAAACTCGTTATTAAATACCGAATTAAATTCAGAGAATCTTGATCAACCTCAAGAGGAAACTATTGCAACGCGCGTCGCTGTATTTGATCAACAATCTTGGCAGGAACAGCTCAGCAATATTCCAACGTTTGCAAAACGCGCTCCTGCTGCTGTTACAAAAGTCTCTGATGCTGGTATCCACGCGCTATTAAGTGATGGCAGCGAAATATTTGTCTCGAAAGAAAACGGCCTTGAGAATATTCGTGGTTATCTCAGTGAAAATGGTACGACTGCCAGATATAAATCGCCACGAGATTTCCTCCAGCCCGGCGATGTCATTCGTGTCTTCAAAAACTCAGAGAGTTGGCATTTTTCTCAAATTCCTGAAGCTCAGGCCGCGCTAGTTGCTTTAGATCCTAAAAATGGCGCCATTCGAGCTTTAGTTGGTGGTTACGATTTTAATCAGAGCCATTTTAACCGTGTTACGCAAGCACAACGTCAACCAGGCTCTAACTTCAAGCCATTCATTTATACCACCGCTCTTGAACACGGCTTTACTCCAGCGACATTAGTAAATGACGCACCTATTGTGTTTGACGACGCTGGACTTGAAAGCTCTTGGCGCCCAGAAAACTCCAGTGGAAAATTCTATGGCCCAACACGTTTGCGAGAGGCGCTCTACAACTCCAGAAACCTAGTTTCAATTCGCGTATTAAGAGAAGTAGGAATCAACACCACCATAGACAACCTCGGCCGCTTTGGATTTGACACATCAAGTCTTCCAAAAGACTTATCTCTTGCCCTAGGCAGCAACGCGTTAACACCATTGCAGGTCGCAACCGGTTACGCATCGTTTGCAAACGGTGGTTACAAAATTGAACCCTATTTATTGGATGCCATAGAAGACTCGAACGGTTTCATTATCGAGTTTGCGACACCGCCTACGGTTTGCAACGAGAGCTGCCTACAAGAACGAGAACTACAAGAATTAACGGCACTGGCTGAGCAAGAGTTTGCAGCGTTGGTGGAACAAAACCCTATTCGCACCCGTCAGGATCAAACTCTGGCCGAGCGCCTGCACTATGCCTACCGAACTACCGAACGACCCACAACACCTGTAGCGCCAAGAATTATGAGCGAGCAAGTCAACTACCTCATAAACTCTATGCTTAGGGACGTGATTCGCAAAGGTACCGGCACAAAAGCTCAAGTACTAAAACGCAGCGATCTCGCCGGCAAAACCGGCACTACCAACGGCCCAACCGATGCTTGGTTCTCGGGATTCAATAGTAACCTAGTGGCAACAACCTGGTTAGGTTTTGATCAGAACCAATTATTGGGCGTTCGCGAGTTTGGCGGCTCCGCAGCCTTACCAATCTGGATTGACTTTATGAAGATCGCACTTGATGGTGTACCGGAAGATAATATTCGTCAACCCGATGGCATAGTGTCGATCAAGATCGATCCTGAGACGGGAAAAAGAGCTGCTCCCGGAGATCCGGATGCTATTTTTGAAATCTTCCGCGCTGAAAATGTGCCAGAAATTTCCGATAACCAAGATGGCAACTCAAAAGACGTAGATACCATCGAAGAACTGTTTTAAGGCTGCCCAGAAACAAAAAAACCCGCAAAAGCGGGTTTTTTTGTTTTTAGAGCTACTGCATTACTTATTGATGCGGCTACCGAAACGCTTCTTGAAGCGATCGATACGACCACCGGTATCAACAACTTTTTGCTTACCAGTGTAGAATGGGTGACACGATGAACAAACGTCAAGGTGAAGGTCTCGACCCAAGGTAGAGCGAGTTTGAATAGTGTTGCCACAGCTACAAGTTGCAGTAACGTCGGTATATTTAGGATGAATATCAGCTTTCATGATCTTTCCTACGCGTTTTTGTGCCGCCACCCAAACTTGTGTTGGGCACCGCACTACGGTTAATGTTAGCGGAATTTTAAGAGCTGGCGATACTACTGGCAAAGTCCTGCTTACGCAAGAAAATTCGACCAATCCGACGCCATTTTGGTTCATACAAACTACTTCAAGAACGTATTTGTGATTATTTTTGAAATTGCCCTACCCGTTCCACTGCGCGCGCTCTTCGACTATCTCGCTCCTAACTCGACTCCCGACCTGCTAACACCTGAAAGCCACACAACATTAGCAATTCCTGATCAAGCTATTGGTTGTCGAGTAGAAGTGCCTTTTGGCAAGAAAAACGGTCGCACACTCATCGGAATCATCGTTGGCACCAAAGAAATCACGCTCAATGAACCCAACTCAAAACTCAAAGCCATTCATCGCTTTATAGATGAAACACCCATCATCGATGCTGCTACCATTGAACTCTGTCAGTGGGTGGCAAATTATTATCACCATTCGCTCGGTGAAACTCTCACCACAGCACTTCCGAAAAAAATTCGTTTAGGCGAAGTGATCGAATTACAAAAAGAAGAATATTGGCTGCCTACAACAGAATCATTCGGCCTGAGTGACACAGCGTTAAAAAATGCCCCCAAGCAAAAATCTGCGTTGGATTATATTAAAAAATTTCAGCCTTCCAAAGAATCTCTGAAAAATACCGATATAAATTCCGCCATATTAAAGGCGCTAGAAAGCAAACATTTAATTAAAAAAACAGTACGTGAAAATAACAAACAAAAACCAGAGCTACTGCCGGAACCCTTCATCTTAAATGATGAACAAAAACACGTAATCAATAATTTGGTGTTAGAAAAATTCCAAGTTCACTTACTGCAAGGAAATACCGGCAGCGGCAAAACCGAAATCTATTTTCAAGCCATTGGTAAAATTCTAGCGTCAGGCCAACAAGCCTTAGTTTTAATTCCAGAAATCAGTTTGGGACCGCAAACAATTTCTCGCTTTCAAGAACGATTTAAAGCAAATATTGTTGCTCTACATTCATCTCTTAATGATACAGAACGAGCTCAAAATTGGCTAAGCGCAAAAAATACCCAAGCAGACATTATTATCGGCACACGCTCAAGTATTTTTACACCGGCACCCAATCTTGGTTTGATTATTATCGATGAAGAGCATGATTTATCGTTTAAACAACAAGACGGATTGCGCTATAACGCACGAGATATTGCTCTGGTTCGGGCACAAAAATTAAATATTCCAGTTATTTTAGGCTCTGCGACACCTTCTTTTGAGTCTCTTTTAAACGCCGATAAAGATCGTTTTAAAAAACTACTTTTAACCCAAAAAGCCGCTACAAGCTTTGAACCCAAAATAGAGTTGGAAGATTTAAAAAACCAACTCATCTTTGAAGGTTTAACCGAAAAATCGTTAGCGGCCATTGATCACACTCTACAAAAAAATCAGCAGGCTTTAGTATTTTTAAATCGCCGCGGTTTTGCTCCGGCATTAATGTGTCATCACTGTGGCTGGATTTCTAAATGCAAACATTGCGATAGGAATTTAACGCTGCATCATTATCCTAAACATTTGCATTGCCATCACTGCGACTATCAAAAACCAGTCTACCATCAGTGTCCAAGTTGTTTTAGCCCAGAATTAATTGATGTCGGTATCGGCACCGAAAAACTCGAAGTTTTTTTAAAAAATCGATTTCCATCGGTATCGATAATGCGGGTTGATCGAGATACCACACAAACCAAAAATGCTTTTGACGATTTAATAACAAAAATTAATCAGGGAGAACCGTGCATTTTAGTCGGCACACAAATGCTGGTTAAAGGCCATCATTTTCCGAACATGACATTAGTGGTGGTTGCTAACGCAGATTCGGGTTTACTCAGTGGCGATTTTAGAGGCCTAGAAAAAACCGCCCAAATATTAGTTCAGGTGGCCGGACGCGCCGGACGTGCGCAAAAGCAGGGGCACGTGTTAATTCAAACCCACCATCCAGACCATCCGTTATTTCATGATTTATTTTCACTGGGTTACGACCGCTTTGCGCAATTACAACTGCAAGATCGCTATCTCACCGAAATGCCTCCTTATACGCATCTCGCCATATTGGCCGCGGAATCTGAAAATTCTTACAGTGCAGAACAATTTTTATCAAATGTTCGACAGGTTTTTCAGACCAACCTGCCACCAAGCTCTACACTACAAATACTCGGGCCGATGCCAGCAACCCTTGAAAAAATCAAGAATCGTTTTCGACACTTTATTCAACTCAAGGCTAAATCAAGAGCGGAGCTGCATCACACTCTCTCTGCAAGCCTTGGTCAAATTGAAAAACTGCCCGGACAACACAAGTTGCGCTGGTCGCTCGATATAGATCCTCAAGAGCTGCCTTAATAGTTACTCAAACCAGCATCCGCTGATCAGACCCGCTATGTAATACATTTTGAAAGACTAATTTGTGAGAAATCGCGAATAATTACAAAAAACTATCAGAAATTTAAAACCAATAGATTTATTTAACAAAACTATCGATTAAATTTTTTTAATTAATTTCCACAATCTAATAGTTTTATTTAAAGTTACCTCATCAAGACAAAACAACTCGCTCTGAGAGGACGACATCATGTTAGAGAATAAAGAAGGCCATAAAGTACCCTCCGTTACCTTTCGTACTCGCGATGGCAATGATTGGAAAAACGTTACTACTGAAGACCTTTTCGCCAATAAAACCGTTGTGGTTTTTGCTTTGCCCGGCGCATTTACCCCAACCTGTTCAACTACGCACCTACCACGCTACAACGAGCTTGCACCCGTTTTTAAAGCCAACGGCGTCGATGACATTGTATGTATCTCGGTAAACGACGGCTTTGTTATGCAGTCGTGGCAGAAAGACCAAAACGCCGAAAACATCACCTTTATTCCAGATGGTAACGGTGAGTTTTCTGAAGGCATGGGCATGTTGGTGGATAAAAACGACCTTGGTTTTGGCAAACGCAGCTGGCGTTACTCGATGTTGGTTAAAAACGGCGTCGTAGAAAAAATGTTTATCGAACCAGAAAAACCCGGCGACCCGTTTGAAGTCTCCGACGGCGACACCATGCTGAACTACATCAACCCAAACGCCGAGCAACCAAAACGTGTAACTGTATTCACCAAACCAGGTTGCCCACACTGTACCCGCGCTAAAAAAGCGCTGGCAGCAAACGGCTTAAAATACGAAGAAATTGAACTTGGCCAAAACGGCTTGAGCTTCTCAAGCTTAATGGCAGTGACCGGTGCTGGAACCACTCCGCAGGTTTACATCGACGGCGAATTAATTGGCACCGCTGATCAGCTAGAAGCCTACTTAGCAAAATAAGTTAGACAATAAATCCCATCTTAAAAAAACGCTGGGTAAATCCCGGCGTTTTTTTGTTTAAAGCAGGAGAAAAACATGCAAACTCGAGATGTAGATGTCGCAATCATCGGCGCTGGAACCGCAGGCCTCGCTGCCTATCGCGCCGCTAAACAATACACTAAAAATGTGGTGATCATCGAAGGCGGCCCTTATGGCACCACCTGCGCCCGAGTTGGTTGCATGCCAAGTAAATTATTAATTTCAGCAGCAAACGCCGCATATATTCATAAAACCACCCATTTATTTGGTGTTGATTACCCAGCACCACAATTACGAGAAAAAGACATCTTTCAGCGCATTCGGTCTGAACGCGATCGCTTCAGCGGATTTGTGGTGGAGTCTGTAGAAAACTTTCCCGAGCAAGATCGTATTCGCGGTTACGCAAAATTTTTAAGCGACAATCAATTGTCGGTAGCGCTTAACGATAATGCCGAAGAATTAATCGTCAACGCTCAGCGTATCGTCATTGCCACAGGTTCTCGCCCAAGCATAATTCCGTTTATGGAAGCTGCCGGCGATAAACTGCTGGTGAACGACGATGTGTTCGAGTTAGAAACACTACCGAAAAAAGTGGTGGTCTTTGGCCCTGGTGTTATCGGCTTAGAACTTGGTCAGGCGTTACATCGCTTAGGTGTCGAAATCACCATGCTAGGCGTTGGCGGTGCATTGGGTCCATTGTCTGACCCTGAAATTAAAAGCTATGCCTACGAACATTTTAACGAAGAATTTTATTTAGATATTGATGCCAAGGTAGAAACGGTTAGTCGCGAAGACGAACACGTATTAGTGAGTTACCAACATAAGACTCGCGGCTTTGTCACCGACTCGTTTGATTATTTAATTGCTGCAACGGGCCGACGGCCGAATATCGACAAACTTGATATCGAAAAAACCAGCTTAGAATTAACCGAGCGCGGCATGCCAATATTCGACGAATTTTCGATGCGCTGCGGAAAATCTAATATATTTATTGCCGGTGACGTTAATAATTTTCGACCACTGTTACACGAAGCCGCCGACGAAGGCAAAATTGCGGGTGAAAATGCCGGTCGTTACCCAGACGTTCGCGCTGGAAAACGCAGAACATCTTTAGGTGTTGTATTTAGCGAGCCGCAAATCGCAACCGTAGGCTTAAATTTAAATCAAGTCAAAGAACGCTGCCAACAATGCTACGCCGAAGGCAGCGTAAGTTTTGAAGACCAAGGTCGCAGTCGTGTAATGGGTGTAAACCACGGATTATTAAAAGTGTATGGCGAACAAGGTACCGGATTATTTTTAGGTGCTGAAATGTTTGGCCCTGCCGCCGAACATATTGCACATCTTTTAAGTTGGTCAGTACAAATGCGCATGACGGTATCGCAAATGCTGGAAATGCCGTTTTACCATCCGGTTATTGAAGAAGGTGTTCGCACGGCTTTAAGAGACCTAAACCACAAACTGCAAATTGGCCCAGAAGTTATCGAACGTTGTTTAGATTGCGGACCGGGTGCTTAAATTATTTTAGGAACCTCTGTTAGGAATCTCTGATTAACACCGCTATGATTTAATCAGAGGTTCCTCTGATCAAGAGGTGCCAATAATCACTCAAGAACCAAAAAAACTCTCGTCAGCCATTTCGCTATCACACATTTTCACGGGATTAATCACCCCAACTCTTCGTAAAAATGCAATTATCGTGATTGGGATCGATTTTACCATTTGCTAATCTATCTATATATCCCAGCATTTCGCTACAATAACGCCCCAATTCGATAAAGACTCAACCCTTATGACCCGCGATTTCGCAAAGAAGAAAAGACCGCCTTCGTCCAATACTCGTCGGACCAGCTCGCGAAAGCCCGAGGCCAAACCGCAAAAAAGCTTACCCGGTTGGCTTTGGCTATTGTCGGGCGCCGTTATTGGCGCGTTTGCGATGTTTTTGGTTTATCTTTCTGGCGTTGGACCCAGCAAACCCGAAGAAACCGATTCACCGGTTGTTACAACACCACTGCCCGCTCAACCAAAAGTACAACCCAAAGCGCAGCCGAAAAATGAAGTTGTAGCCACTAAACCTGAAGAAGACGCGCCAAAACCTCGATTAGAGTTTTATAAGTTACTCAAAGAAAGCGAGGTAGAAGTCGATGCCACAGCGCCACCCATTCAAACCGGTAAAACCGTTACCCAAGAAAATATTGAATATCTGTTGCAGGCTGGTTCGTTTCAAAAACTCACTGACGCCGATCGCATGCGCGCCGAGCTGATTTTAATGAACCTAGATGTCGCCGTAGAAAAAGTCACTCTCGAAAACAAACAGGTTTGGCACCGCGTTATTGTTGGCCCTTTCGACAACCGCTCGCAAATGGCTTCGGCCCGAGCGACGCTGGTATCTAACGACATTAACCCGCTGCTCATTAAAAGGCCTAAATAGCGTCAATCTAGACCATCGACCTTCAAGCGTGAATATCTAACTTTCACGCTTGAAAATCTCGCCTCAACCCCCACCTCTGTGCTCTACACTGCTTTTATTTTCCAGCTTTAAGGATTCTTTGTGGATCAATATCGAGGAACAACCATTCTCTCTGTGCGTCGTGGCAACACCGTAGTTATTGGTGGCGACGGGCAGGTTTCACTGGGCAATACCATCATGAAGGGTAATGCCCGTAAAGTTCGCCGCCTCTACAACAACAAAGTTTTGGCGGGATTCGCCGGTGGCACAGCCGATGCGTTCACTCTATTTGAACGCTTTGAAGCAAAGCTTGAAAGCTATAACGGTCAGCTGGTTCGTGCCGCTGTAGAATTGGCCAAAGACTGGCGAACCGACCGAGCGCTGCGCCGTCTTGAAGCATTACTGGCCGTGGCAGACAAAGAAGCCTCGTTGATCATTACCGGTAACGGTGATGTTATTCAGCCTGAGCAAGATTTAATTGCCATAGGCTCCGGTGGCCCGTTTGCACAATCTGCTGCTCGTGCCCTTTTAGATAATACCGATATGAGCGCACAAGATATCGTGAAACAGGGTCTAACCATTGCTGGCGATATTTGTGTATACACCAACCAAAATCACGTCATAGAAACGCTGGAATTTTAAATCCAGACACAGAGCAAGAAGAGAATTCCTATGTCCAGCATGACACCGAGCGAAATTGTCCACGAGCTCGACAAACACATTGTCGGCCAAAAAGACGCAAAACGCGCTGTAGCCATTGCCCTGCGTAATCGTTGGCGCAGAATGCAACTTGTTGAAGAGTTGCGCAACGAAGTAACCCCAAAAAATATCTTAATGATTGGCCCGACCGGTGTGGGTAAAACCGAAATTGCCCGCCGCTTGGCAAAGCTTGCAAACGCGCCTTTCATTAAAGTAGAAGCGACCAAATTTACCGAAGTTGGCTACGTTGGCCGCGATGTCGATTCTATCATTCGCGACCTGGTCGATATGTCGATCAAAATGTATCGCGAACAAGAAAAAGAAAAGGTCAAACACCGCGCCCAAGACGCCGCCGAAGAGCGAATTCTTGATGCATTACTACCGCCTGCACGCGGCTCAGAAGAAGGACAGAAAGAATCTTCTACGCGCCAAATCTTCCGCAAAAAATTGCGTGAAGGCGAGTTAGATGACAAAGAAATTGAAATCGATGTGGCCGCGGCAAAAGTTGGCGTTGAGATTATGGCACCTCCCGGCATGGAAGAGATGACCAGCCAGCTGCAAAACATGTTCTCGAACATTGGCCAAAACAAAACCAAAAAAGCCAAGCTCACCATCAAGCAAGCCCTAAAACAACTTGCCGATGAAGAAGCGAGCAAGATGATCAACGAAGAAGAAACCAAAGCTAAAGCTATTGAGGCTGCGGAGCAAAACGGTATTGTCTTCATTGATGAGATCGACAAGGTCGCTAAACGCGAAGGCTCAAGCGGTGCCGATGTTTCCCGCGAAGGTGTACAACGCGATCTTCTACCACTGATCGAAGGCTCCACCGTGAGCACCAAACACGGCATGATCAAAACCGATCATATTTTGTTTATTGCTTCAGGCGCGTTCCACCTGTCTAAGCCGTCTGATCTGATTCCCGAGCTGCAAGGTCGTCTACCCATTCGTGTTGAGCTCAATGCACTCACACCAAATGATTTCGAACGTATTTTGACAGAACCAAATGCGTCACTGACGGATCAACAAATCGCATTGATGAAAACCGAAGGTGTCGATTTGTCGTTTACCGAAGATGGCATTCGCCGCATCGCCGAAACTGCGTTTCAGGTTAACGAAAGCACCGAGAACATTGGCGCGCGACGTCTACATACCGTTATGGAACGCTTGCTGGAAGAGGTGTCGTTCAACTCGGGACAGTCAGAAAAAGAAATCGTTATTGATGCCGCGTTTGTGGATTCACAGCTTAACGAATTGTCCCACGACGAAGATCTCAGCCGCTTTATTCTTTAAGCAGCAATGCCAAACAGCGGGCTCTGGCTAATTCAGAGTCCCAAGCCCCAAAGCCCCAAGCGACACACACTACTTCGGTATTCCCTGTGTCGCTGGTTTTACATCGTTGTGTTCAAAGCGGATCAGTTACCGGTCGCGCAAAAACATTAAAGAACTCATGATTACCGCGATATCGCTCATTGTTCGCGGTATGTTCCGCGAACAATACCCATCCCACCTCTGTATAAATACGCTCGTTAGCGTAATTCCATTAGAAATCGACTTTTAAATAGCGTTAAAATTAAAAACTTGATTGCCGTGCCACATTTTTCAGGGCTTAACGCTGAATTGTTAGAATTCACCACGACCGACCCAATCAAACATCAGCTCCACTGTGAGGCTAGCCATGGATGCTCCCGAAAAAATCAAACTGCATAAACAATCCCAAACTTTAGAGCTTGCATACAACGGCATCAATTATCAATTATCGGCGGAGTTTCTCCGAGTGCACTCACCGTCTGCCGAGGTTCGTGGCCACGGTCAAGGACAAGAAACCTTGC
Organism: uncultured Alteromonadales bacterium; assembly: GCA_937864365.1. Lineage (GTDB taxonomy): Bacteria > Pseudomonadota > Gammaproteobacteria > Pseudomonadales > Cellvibrionaceae > Sessilibacter. Next base: position 48,379 of record CALMJT010000148.1, read on the forward strand.
AACACGGCAAAATCAATGTGGCCATGACGAATATAGAAGCCTGTGGAAATTACGCGCTAAAAATAATCTTTAACGACGGTCATGATTCAGGCCTATACTCGTGGGATTATCTTAAAACCCTGTGCGAAAATCAGTTTAAGCTTTGGCGTGATTATTTGGATAAACTCGACGCCGCCGGTCTGACTCGCGATCCCAATGTGCAAGTACTTAAACTCAGCTAAATAACAATAATACGTCAACTCTCATGTCAGAAGCTCGTCAAAGTAAGCAAACCGATACCAAAGCAAAAATTTACGGCCAAAAAAAACCGGCACCACCCATACGCAGACTACTCAAAGCCGCCTATTACTCTCTCAAAGGACTGAAATCGACCTTTTGGTACGAGCAAGCCTTTCGCTTTGAAGTCTATGCGCTTATTGCAGCTATTCCGCTCTCAACACTGGTTGCCAAAACAGCTCTTGAATACCTGATACTTATTGGCAGCATTATCTTTGTCATGATTATCGAGCTGCTTAATACCGGTATTGAAATGATCGTAGATCGAGTTGGTGTAGAGCATCATGAACTGTCCGGTCGCGCTAAGGATGCAGGTTCAGCAGCGGTGTTTGTCGCTATGATTCTTGCAGCAGCTTGCTGGTTAGTGATAGGCCTGTTCTAACGGCGCCCAGCTACAAACCAATCACGCCTTTTACGCCTCACCCGATATCCTCATCGAGCAGACCTTACGCCTGTCATTGATGATGGATTATTCTATTCTCGCTAGCGGTAATGTTTCGTAAAAACTCAGGAAATTTCCTCGGTAAATTCGCCAAACAATCGTCCTAATGAATAGCAACCCGAACACTAAATGTATAACAACATCTGATTAACTTATCCACGATGCAATCAGAGGTACCTACACATATTATCCGTTCAAGCTTAAATATCAGCATTTATGAGCAAACGGTCAACTCGGGTAAACTAGCTCCTAGGCTTTAGGTGTGGTTTTAAATAACTCGCCAATACATTATTCATTACAGCAGGTCAGGTCGTAGAAATGATCAAATCGAAGTTTATTAAACAATGCGCAATTTTATCTGTTGCCGCCACAACATGTTTCACAGGTAACGCTTTCAGTGCGAACGCAGCCGAAAAAACCCCGGTGATTTTCGACACCGACATGGCCATTGATGACTGGTCAGCCTTATTATTATTAGCTAAAACCGATTCAATCGATCTTTTAGCAGTAACGGCCAATGGAGTTGGCGAAACACGCTGCGCGCCCGCCATGCGAAATATTCCGGCATTATTAGCGTTAGCGACCGAAGACGAAGTTGTTATCGGTTGTGGAGATGCATACCCACTGGATGGTTACTTCACATTTCCAGAACCGTGGCGTCAACAGGCCGATACGCTTTCTGGCGTTGAAATTGCCGACGGTACCTTACCTATTACCGCAAAACACCCGGTGCACATAATTCACGAAGCCATCGAAAGTACTCAGCAAAAAATAACGCTACTTGCCACCGGCAGCCTGACCAATATTGCCCAGTGGATTGAGCATCATCCAGAAGACGTGAGTAAAGTCGAAAAATTAGTGATTATGGGCGGATCATTCGATACCCATGGAAATATTATTGTTCCAGGCTTTACCGACGGACATCCAAATAAAAGCGCAGAGTGGAATATTTATGTTGACGCCATTGCTGCCGAAAAAGTATTTTCTTCGCAATTAAATATAGAAGTGGTTGGATTGGATGTTACCAACGAAGTTAAAGTAACCACCGAATTTGCTAAAGATTTTAAAAAGAAAGCAAAAACCGAAGCGGCTATCTTTTGGGATAAAGTACTCGACGACAACGACTGGTTTATTAATTCTGGCGAATATTATTTTTGGGATGTACTCGCAGCATTAGTTGTCATTGACCCTAGTTTTTGCTCTGGCGAATACAGCTCGGTAACGGTTTCTTACGATTTAATTGAACAACCGAGCCAATGGGATAATCAAAATATTCCCGATGTAACCTACACCGGCGCAAAACGAAAATCCTACGACCCTGCAACCTTTGGGGTATTAAGACGAGGCGGTGATAACAAACCTGCCAAAATTTGCAAAAAAACGAAATCCAAAGAGGCTTTTAGTTTATTTACAGAAACGATGAATAAATCTTTATAACACTTCTTAGCACTCCTTCCTTTTATTTACTCTATTGAATGATTAACTCATTTGATAGAGTAACCATCATTCAATATCACGTACAAAAAATTATATACAATTGCCAAGGCAGGCTTTGTATTAATAAATTAGCGCTATGCTAAACAAAAAAACAATAATCAACGGAGTCAGGATGATGAACTCACCTTTGCGAAAGCTTTCAATTTTAACCGCGTTAACCGTCAGTCTATTCTCAGCGAGCAATCTCGCTTCTGCTGGCAAAGCCGATGTTGTTAAGGTGACATACCATAAATTAAGTTCGGGAAATTATAATTTCCACGTTTCTATACAACACGATGACTCAGGCTGGGACCATTACGCCAACCGCTGGGAAATACTTGATTTACAAGGAAATATTCTAGCAGTTCGAGATTTACGGCACCCACAATTAGACAAAGAAACCTACCAGAAAACCAAAAATAACATAGAAATTCCAGAAGGCATTCGCACCGTACAAGTCAGAGCTCACGACATAATGCACGGCTACGGCGGTAATGTAATGACAGTAGAACTTGAATAACCAGACAGATTTTATTTATTCAAAATAATTAAAATAACAATGTTAATTTATTAATAACATGTGTTTTTTTATTTATATAAGCAGCGCTCAATGTAGATATTGAGCACTGCGGCATCAGCTTAAAGAAGTTTGTATCACCGATAAAACCAGCAGAATTGCCATAATTCTGTTAAACCAGCGCACATGATACGAACTTTTTACAAATGCTCGAATTTTATCGCCCAACACCAACCAAGTACCCACACAAGGTAGAGCGACAGAAGTAAAAATAAATGCCACATGTAACGCCTCCTGTAACCTCTCATCTTGAACCTGGCTGAAAGACGCAATCGTACTGACCGCTACAATCCATGATTTTGGATTTACCCAATGTAAAAAAGCTCCATGCCAAAAACTGGGCGGCGTACCTACAGACGACTCCACATTGACCGACTGTGTGTTAAATATCTTCCAAGCCATGTAGACCAAATAAGCGCAGCCCACAATTTTTAAAATAATGTGCGCCAGCGGAAATATCGCAAAAATACTGTACAGACCAACGCCCACCGCAACCAGCATAAACGGAAAGCCTAAAACAACGCCCAGAAAAACGGGGACACTTTTTTTTACACCAAAATTAAAACCTGAACTCATGACCAAAACATTACTTGGGCCAGGAGTTAAAGTTGCTGTCATTGCAAATAGTGCGAGTGCTATCCACTCCATGATGAATTCCTTCCAAAAAATATTAATTTTTAAGTGTGCAAAATCGCCGCGTTAGCAATTATAAAATTCATTCCAGCAACCTAAGGCTATACATTTCTTATTTGAACAAATAACCTACGCCTCTCTAATACAACACTCTAGATGACCGAAATTACTCTACAACGCGACGAATAACGATTTAATCAACTCGCGACAATCTTAATTCATCGCAATGGAAAGGCGGTGATTCGACATGGAGAACACTGCGTTTACTGTCAGACGTGGTTAAATTAAAAAACGGATCAAAAGAATACCGATGAACCGATAAATGAGTATCTAAATTCCAAGCCAACTGTGATGGCCTTGCCTGGTATTTTTTTGCCAATAAAAAATAAAAAGTATTGAGCGTAAAAAAATCTACCCCATCTTTTTGATAAAAGCTCAAAGCAGGAGCATTGCTAAAAAAACTACAGGAAGTTGCAAAAGCAGCCGCCGGATACTGCGCCAATGTTGTATCATAACCTTCGCAAATATAATCCAGCGCTTCGTTAGAAATACATACAAAAGCTACGTTATCACTGAAAAATGCATAATCACTGTAGCGATTACTCTGCTCTAAAAACAGATCAATGTTAATAACTAAAATATTGTCCAGAAAACCAGATTGAACATCTTTAATAGACTGCAAACAGCCATACACCATACTGTTGCAACCTTTGCCGCCTAAAAAATAAAGCTCTGCCGACTCAGACAGTGTTATGGACGCCGTTAATACCGTCCAAAAATCTATGGTTTCTTGCGGAGACAAGAACATTGTCGAACTCGTTACTACAACTCTATTAATGATGGGAAGCGATGCCGTTGACAGATTATCAACTAACCAATCCAATGCATCGGTTAGACCATTGGTCAATCCTAGAAAACTAAGTGCCTCGTTATTTTTTAAAATACCACTTTTATAAACAATCGAACTGGGCGCAAAAGACTGAACATAGTCTGCGAACTTACGATTATCGGGCATAAAAATCGGCGTGGATAAATAGGCAGATCTAATCACGTCAAACAAAACCTTTACAATTTATTTTTGATTCCAAACCTGATATCGAATGCAAGGTTTTCCCTCATAGCTCACAACAACCCAAGAACCACGCAATACGATGCGTTCGATAAATTCACCAGACTTTGTTAGCGTATCTACCTGAACCAAACCCGTGACGTAAGAAAAATCATCCCCAGACAAACCTTCTATTTCAAGAAGCTCGACATAAATATGGTAATCCTTCATCCCGTAACAAAAGGCAACCATATCCACACCGGTTTTATCGGGAAGACTGGGCGGACACCACAATATATCGGGATGGTACAAATGTCGGTATATTGTGGGATCGTTGCTGTTACTGATTGTTGGATAATTGTCTCGAATAAATGCCACACCATCGATCATGTCAACTCAACCTATAAAAACATCAAAGGAACAAAAACTTACATGAATTTCCTCTATAGGAAACTCTAATTAACCTAACGTTTCCAGCGACACAAGAATGTATCGTCAATTTCAAGAACGATAAGTATTTAAAATTGTGAACAATTTGGAGGTCGCATTTTTACTTTTAGCTCTCTGATCAAATCAGGATTGGGTTAATCAGAGAATCCTAAAGCTTACTTCAACCATCTAGAAATAATTGCTGCAACACTCTCGGGCGTTTCGTACATAAACATGTGGCTGCCAGAAATCGGATAATTTTTTACCTTTGTGCTATGCGCACAATAATTCTCAGCCCATTCTGGTTTAACAATTTTATCGCCCAGCGCATAAATATTTAAGATTTCGGTATCAATATTTAAAACATGATCAGTAAACCAATCGTTCACACTCTTTAATAAAATATGCTGTTTACTGCAATCTTCAAACTCAGGCATAAAAGCAAAGAAATCGCGCTTTAGAACCGACAAATTATCACCGACCATAAACTCAGGAGAGAACGCACTAAAGGTTGTAAATTTGAAAAACGTATCTGCATCCAGAGAAAATAAATCATTCAAAACGTGCTCAGAATTATTACGATACGAGCCCTTAAACTCTTCCAGATGACAACTGCCCAATAAAATAAGTGACTTTATAGTGCTTTGCGCACGCAAGCTTGTATATATTTGTGCAATAAAGCCACCCATGGAATGACCAGCCAGATGGAATTCTTTGAGACCAAACTGTTTAATTACCGCGTCAATAGAAGCCAATGTGGCCGATATATCGCTCTCGACTACATCGCCGTACCCGGTTCCTAAATTACTGATTAAAATAACATTAATATCCGGCATATGTTTGGCCATTGGCATCATCACCCAATTACCAAACATATACCCAGACAAAATAATTAAAGTATCACCTTCTGGATTACCAAACTGGGTAACTTCTAACACAGAGCACCTTCATCACAATTTTATTTTAGAGACGACAGAAAACCCAAGACTCTTGGATTTTCTGTGTTAACAAACGAATTGAAGCCAATTTTTACAAGAAACTTTGATTAACCAAGAGTTTCTAGCAATACACAGATGTGTCATCCAATTCAAGCACGGTCAGTGATTAAAATGGGCAAGAAATTGGAAATCGCATGTTTAGATTCTGCCCTCTGATTAAATCCCGGAGGAGTTAATCAGAGGTTTTTATAGATTTACAACCAAGGTTCTTTAACCTTATTAATACCTACCTTATCTTCACCAGAAACCAATAGGGTTGCGTATTTATCGAGATCCAATACTTCACCTAAGGCATCAAAGGTTTTTAAATTTTGATAAACGGCCACTTCTGGAATAACGTAACGCGCCGCCATAGCAAAACGGGTGTCTGTCTCAGATATGTTAGGAAACGAACCGTGTAAACACTTAGAAGTAAACACAAAGAATTGTCCGGCTTTAACTTCCATGGTTACCGCTTTACTTTCGTCCGGTTTCCAACTGCTATCGACCTTCAGATTTTCCCAACTGTAACCAAAGAATCCAGAATTATCATTAACGGCAACTTTTTCCTGATCGAAATTATTACCTTTAGATTCATCAAAGAACCAATTTTCTTTATGACTGCCCGGCATAAACTTCATACAGCCGTTTTCTAGGGTAGCATCGGTCATGGCGATCCAAACGGTTACAACCCAGTATTTTTCACCTTCCAATAAATGTTCAGGTGGGGTGAGTTTAGGTTGATTTTCGAACTCGAAAAAACGCTTGGCTTGATGCCATTCAGTACCGCCGTCACCGGGATATTTAGGAAACCACTCAGTACGCCAGCAAAGCAGATCATCACCCATAATGGACGCGACTTTATCTACAATTACCGGTGATGTAACAATTTGTTGAAGCGACTTTAAATCTAAGTGACGATCGTAATTCAAACGTGAATTCTGGAAAACGCAGTCTTCCCGATACAATAACTCTTTGCGAATACGCTTATTCCACAACTCTTTCATTTGCTCTGAGTCGAACAAGGTAAACGGACCAATAAAACCTTGCTTATCGAAGGTTTCTAATTGTTCATCGGTGAGTGAATAGATGCTTTTGTTTCTAGACATGGGTCAGGCTCTCAACATGGTCGGTGAGTTGATTTAGACTGGATTTTTCGGATAACAACACTGACGGATCAAGGTCAATATCCAAATTTTTGCGGATACTTTCTGTAAGCACAAAAATACCTACCGAATTGCCACCAAGATCCAAATACTGAGCGTCGGCATCTCCGGGCATATCCATATTGAGTGATTTCCAATATAATGTTGCTAATTCAGCGTGCATTTTTATCCCTCCAATTGCTTTAATAAGCAGGCTTTAAAATTTTTACGGTCAAGTTTTCCGGTGGAAAGCGTCTTTATTTCTGAAAAATCTATTTCGATGATCGATTCCGGCACTGCATACACGGGTAATGTTTTTGAAATGTCGGATTTAATGGATTTAATTTCTATTTTTTTATCGCTGCTTACACCAGCAACTAAAGAATCAAAACCATTTTTTTGTCGAACCAAGGCTATGGCATAGGCGCCCGCTGGCATTGATTTGAGAACCGCTGCTTCAACTTCTTGAAGAGAAACTCGGTTACCGCGAATTTTAACCAGATCGTCTTTTCGACCGGTAAACCACAATCGGCCCTGCTCATCTCTATAGCCAAAATCGCCGGTGTAATACGCTTTAGAGCCATCTTCGAAAATTTTTAATTGCTCGGTTTGCTCAGTACCCAAATACCCGTCCATAAGCTGCTGGCCAGCAATAATAATTTGACCTTCAATACGCGGCTCTTGAATCTTAGATCCGTGCTCATTGATCAACTGAATATCAACGTGTTTGAGTGAATTACCCAACGGCATAAATCCAGTATCGGTATCAAAGGGCTGATCAAATTTAAAGAAAGTTGTGTTGTTGGTATTCTCGGTTGGGCCATAGAATTGGCAGAACTTAGCCTGTGGAAAAATTCCAGCAATGGTTTTTAACACACTGACCGGACAGCCTTCACCGCCGTAGTAGACTCGGGTCAATTTTGGTAATTCCTGCGGCTTACCCTGATAGATCAATCCCATCATTTTTAAAATGGTAGAAATCGCTAGGAATTCTGTAATGTCGTCCGATTTTAATAGCGTCATGATTTGCTGAGGCAGAAGCCCCGAGTCGGCAATAACGATGTTAAAACCACGAGCGAACTGCACCAAGAAATCCAATTGGAAAACGTCAAAATGGATGGGACACAAACTAAGCCAGGTGCCTGCGCGCTCGTTCATGACTTCTAGCATTGAATCAACGTAATGCGCCAGAGCCAACAAACCAACCATAACACCCTTGGGCTCTCCGGTGCTTCCAGAGGTAAAAATAATATTACCGTCGTATTGGGTATTTATTTTGTTTACTGATAAATACGCGTGTTGAAATGTCACCGGACTCTTTGCAAGTAAATCTGCGCACGATGAAGATTCATTGTTAGCGGTTAAGTCTGCACCAAATTCTGGTGTACACACACAAAGAATTGGATTAACTCGATTAAAGACACTGAGTTTTCTAGCAGTCGGCAGAGTTGTATCAATAAAACAGAAACCCAATCCTAACTTTATGCAAGCCATCAACAAGGTTACCGATTCCACCGACTTAGGCAGATCAGAAAAAACAACGCCCTTGGCTGGCAAGATGGAATCGAGTGTTTCTGCTAAGCGATCGACATTTTCGAAAAAATCGCGATAGGCTACCGGAGATTCACCCGCGTTTTTGATATAAATATCGTCTCGATTACGATATGCGCTTATTTGTTGGTATAGGTTCATAATACACCGCGCGGTTGTTAATGCCGCAAAGATTGAAAATTAAATAAACGGTTTAATTGTTTGAAGATCTACTTAAGACCTATGACAAGGTTGCATTCCATAGATCTTCAAACTGAATATCGTTAATTGCCGGTATTTTTTCAAAATTAATAGCAACACCGCTACTGCCTTCTAGTTGAGACACAAACAACATTGTTTCAATAGAATTAAGATCAAAATCGGCAGTCGATAATTTATAATCGAGAGTATCTACGCTTTTGCCAATCGTACTCAGCGAAGTACCAATGGCCATTAAGAAACTTTCTTTATTCAGCACGATTTATCCACCTATTCAAAAATTTCATAACCCGAAACAACGTACCAATCTTCAATACTGTATTGGGTTACCAGTCCATTTAGGTAATACGGATCGTTATCCACAAAATTTTGCACATCGTCTTTGCTACCCGCGAATATGATCAAACCGTCTGTTATAGGATCACCACTTGCTCCACCTGCCTTGGCAACTCCGTTTTTGCAGGCGGTGCCAATATGAAGTAAATGTTGATCACGAAATGGCATCCTTTTATTTACAAAGTCTTCACAAAAGGAATATTTGAGTAATTGTAGGGTGACAATTTTAGGGTTAGTAACAGGCGCTTGACTCATGCAGGGCAACTCATATTTTTAAAAAAATTTAACAAAGACGATGTACTAAAATTTACAAATCTACTTCAAGAACCTTAGCTCGGTATTCTTCTTGTTCGCGATTTAATCCGTGCTCAGGTGTCGTTAATACAAACACATCGCGAAAACTGGGTTCATCTGGGTGTTTTTTCTCGATGGGTGTTGCGCAATGGAGAAAATATCGATCGCAGTGGGAAATTAAACCACCTTCCGGAACCACCTCAGAAACGACTTCTTCGTCCTTGATCCAGTATTTAGTTTTACCCGACTCATCCTCGATGTTGTGTCTGCGAACAATATAAACGCCTGTCCAATCGGTACCGTCTTTATGTCTACCCTCAGGCGTTGGATTACCAGAATCGGTGGTGCGAATTTGATGTACGGAGAAGCTTTTTACCTCAAACGGAATTTGTTCAAGCCAGCATTTAATCATGGTGTCAAACGCTTCCGTTTGTAATAACGAGATAGGTACGTCGGCATATATTCGATCGATACCGCCGTAAGAATCTATGTCGTTCACATAGGTAGGTTGGTACAGGGCAACCTTCGGTAACAATTTGTAACCCTCTTCGGTAATTTCAACGCGGGATGTCGTTCTGTAACGCGACCCCTTATCGTAATAATTATCGTAGGGTACAAAATCAAAAGATCGTTGTAATTGTGATATATCCAACTCTGGAAAATGTATATCCAGTGTTAGCTCGTCTTTGTAAAAGAATTTAGTATGACCATCTTTTTCAATACGCTGTAACATAGGTGACCCACTTTTTATCAGACTCTGGCAGATAGCCGGTTGTTAAACTTTTATAACATTGAATGATTTCGTCGCAGGCTTGTTTATGACCTATTAATTGTTGGCCTCCGATTTGATCGACCACTCGAATTTCTGAAGCTGTACTTGTTAATGCACAAGCAACGACTTTATTTAATTCGTCTTTATGAACCGATCGGTAATTAACCGTAATAGCCATTTCTTTTAACAGTTCGATGGCCGTTTTACGGGTAATACCTGGTAAACAATATTCATCACTGGGCGTTACATATTCGCCATTATTTAATTTAAAGATAATATTGTGAGCACTGGTTTCTGTAACAAAACCTTGATCATCAAACATCATTACCTCATTAAAGCCTGCGGATTTTTTCCCCAAAGCCATGTACGAATCAAAATAATTACGAGATATTTTTTTGTTGATGGTCTTTGTATCTCTTACAATATCGGAAACTTCGATATTCAAGGGTTGTTTTTTTGGCATCGTCGAAAAAGGCGTGGCCATAATGACCATCTGCACCGCAGGCGGCGACGAAAGGCTCATAATGCCTTCACCAAAGAACGCTATGGGTCGAATATACAGGTCTCGATCGCGACACTTAGCTACCAAATCAATCGTCAAAGATAATAATGTCTGCCGATTTATGTGCTCTGAGTTCAAATTTAAATAATTACAACTCATTAAGAAGCGATCAATGTGTTCTTCTAACCGAAAAATCCCAGCAATAGAATCTTTGTTGGTGGCGTAAGAACGAATACCTTCAAAGGCACATACCGAATAATTCAGAGAAAATAATCCAGGTGCATAACTGGGCGAAACTTCACCTTGATACTTACCGTTGTAAACATACTGAGTTTTATCCGATTGCAGCTGAGGCATAAATTTCGTGTTCATATATGACCTCCCTTATTGACCAGTTCAAACAAATCCAATCCGGATTGTATTTTTGCCAACACGTCGTCTTCGATGTGTTTAATGTCTTGGGCTCTTGACAAAACTTTTTCAACATCGTTAATACCAACGCAAATAACACCGTTTGCATCGCCAACAATTAAATCGTTTTGTGCAATCCAATGACCGGAAAAAAGACAGCCCGCGCCACGGCTCTCGACCTTCATGCATCCTTGGGAGTCCATAACCGCAAGATTCGAATACCAAACCGGGATAGAAAGTCTTTTTATCTCTTCGTAATCGCGCACGGCACCAAATAGAATGGCGGCTTGGTATCGTCTTTTTTCAATAAACGTCAGACTCATACCACCAGCCAGTACATATTCGTCGGAAATTTCGCGGCAGCCGGCGACATAAACCTTCTGTGTACCGTCATCTTTTATATCTGCGACAAACGCACCGACGTCCTGCCAGGTAGAAGGCGACGGTTTAATAATTTCTGAACCTTTTCGTGTTGGCCCCCACATTACCGTGTCGGCATAACCCCAGAATTTTTCACCGTGTGTATAACGCAATTGTTTCGATAAATATCGACAGGGAACACCAACGTGATCGCAAGCATCAGCGATGTTAGCCGTGCTTAATCCGTCTAAAAGCGCTGCCACAGACATGTTTTAATGTCTCCGCTCGAAAATAGCCCAACCCATACTTACCGGACCATAACTGTGTTTGACTTCTAAATTATTGGTTTTCGCGGCAGCAAGTGTTGTTACACAGGCGTCGTAGTTTCCTAATGCGCATTGTTTAGCTGCGTCTGCGTTGCTATTAACCAATTCTACATTGGAGTAAAAAGGTTGAATTAATTCCACCGGTGCCGGGTGAGAGCAGGCTCTATCACCGTCCCTTGCCACGCCAATTACCATGGCGTCGGTAGGTTTCATAAACACGCCGGTCATTTTAATCGACGTTAAATTTTGGAAAACAATATCGTTTAATTTTGGATATACGATGCACAAAATCACTTTATCAACTTCTTCGTTTTTTAACGCTTCTATTGATAATTCTGGCGTATCGTACAAAGCCACATCCCCTTCGAAGTTGTTTTCTTTTAAATAAAAATACGATGCCATTTCGGAATTAGTATCTTGTGGACCCAATGTTCCTATCCGCATAGAAGAAGCCTCAAAAATTAAATACAGGAATTAAGTTAATCAGATACTGAAAACAACAGAACCATTTTAAAAACCGTCGTGCGCCAAATTCAGCTACTGCTCACGGCGTTAGCTAGGCATTCATTTTAAGCACAAAAAATCTCTCCTAAAAATCCCCTGTTTTTAACACTGCAACATTTTCTGCTTTTTATTTTCAAGATTTTTAATGCTTACAATTAACTTATTTTATTGTTTGAATTTACTTATATAAATTTTTTGAACAACTCACCTATATTTAATTTTTCAACAACATAGAAATATATTTGGCGTGAAAAACATCTCATAGAAATATCTTAACTACTGCTACTTTGGAGATTTTTGCTTTTAATTGGTGTTATATTTTACAATTTGAAAAATTATTACAGCTTGATATATTTGTATTTACCGGCACTAAAAATTCGACAAATCTCGCAATTCTCTAATTAACCAAAACCACTTATTATCGAATCCTAACGTGAACATTTTATTTATATCTTTTCGAAATTAATTGAATATCGGAAAAATCTTTAGTTAGGAAATGCAGAATAAAAAACGCCGAAAATGTGAAAATGTGAAAATGTGAAAATGTGAAAATGTGAAAATGTGAAAATG
>CALMJT010000149.1 GCA_937864365.1 uncultured Alteromonadales bacterium
AAATTGGCGACACATCCTTGTGTCGCGAGAAACTCTAGGTTAATCAGAGTTTCCTATAAAAAATACCATTTTGAATTGTTTAACCATTTCTCTAGCGTGCATCATCGATAGAGACAGCCGTATTAAGCCTTATCGAATATTTCAAATAGATCGGAATTTTCTCGTAAAACTCTTTCAATAATAAAATGGTTTGCGGGGGTGTTTTTAAACAAGGGATGTTTTTAAACAAGGCGAGCTAAACGGTTGGCAGTTTAACTTTTCAGGGCGCATAAAAAAGGGCTCCTATTTAGGAGCCCCAAAAGCCGTCACTTATATGACTGGAAATTAATAACTGCTATTTAACGGTAAATCTTAAGCGCGGTGTCTTTTTGTCATTTTTACAGATTCTTCAGCAACCGCAAATTCATTCATAACGTGAATTTTTGCTTTCGGGAAGAAGTTAAATTCTGTTGCCGTAGCTGAGGTGTAAGCACCCATCATGCGGCTAACAATAAAGTCACCGTTGTTCAATTCTGGCAAGCTGATGTTTTCAGAAATAACATCAATGCTGTCGCAAGTTGGGCCTGCCAATACACATACTTCTTCTTGGCCTTGGTTAAAAGGTGCAGAAATTGGGTAGTCACCGTGATCGAAGGTAATACCACTGAATGAGCCGTAAAGACCATCGTCCAAGTAGTACCACATTTTGCCATCGCGTAATGCTTTACCCATTACAGAGGCAACACCAGTCATTGCACCAGCAACAATAAAACGTCCCGGCTCTGCAATGACTTGAACGGTGTCTGGCAATACATCTAAAGCTTCGCGAATAGGTGCACAGAAGTCATCAATTGCTGGCACAGATTCGTTGTAAGGTACTGGGAAACCACCGCCAATATCCAAAGTAGAAAGCGCTGGTAAACCCATTTTTGCCGCTTTGCGAATTACGCGCGCGCTTTCTAAAATTGCATCAACGTATTTTTGCGAATCTAGAGTTTGTGAACCAACGTGGAAAGACAAACCTTTCACACGAATACCAAACTCTTGCGCTTTTACTAATAAATCGATCGCTTGTGTTGGAGAACAACCAAATTTTTTCGATAAATCCGAGTAAGCATTTGGATTTCTGAAACTCAAACGAATTAAAATTTCTGCTCGATCGCGGTAAGCGATAAATTTTTCAAGCTCGTTTAGATTATCGACCACAAACACGTAGCAGCCATATTCTAAGGCCCGCCGGATGTCGCCATCACGTTTAATTGGGTGAGTGTGGATGCATTTTTCTGGATCAATGCCTAAACCTTCAACCAATTCAACTTCACCGTTGGTCGCTAAATCAAAGCTAGCACCGATGTCGCGAAGCGTCGCAACAACTGCTGGGTGAGGTAATGGTTTTAATGCATAGTGCAAGGTTACATTTGGTAATGCTTTGCTTAATGCTTCGTATTGCGTACGAACTGAGTCACAGTCTAAAACCAACAAAGGCGAACCGTGCTCGGCAACTAATTGTGGAATATCAGCGTCAGACAAACCCTTGATTTCGCCTTTTTGAGTTTGGGCGAATGCAGGAATTTTTGAATACTCAACGTTTGAATCAACAGAACAAAGTGACATGGCCATCCTCAAAATGCATTAGCGCTTTTTGCAATAGAAATGCTATCGGCAGGGCGTCACAATATTAAGGTAGGAACCAGAATATGGATGTGCGCAAACCAAGTGCAAGGGCAAAAAGCAAATAAAAAGGCAAAAAAAGTGTCATCAGCAACGCCGACAACAATTAATTCACTCTTGGATAGTTGCTCTTCTGCCTTGTCGCTATCAGTCCTATTTCTAGGAGCGCTGTACTTGGATTGGCTATCATCAAGAAGAGCGCGAATAATAAATTAATTAGTGGAAATCACAATCTTTTTTTTAGGTGTTTTTAGTTATTTTTATGTTAAAAAATGTTTCATTAATGAATATTCACATTCATCATAGCAGTATATTATTTATGGTTTTATGCCTGTCTAATTTAGAAACCGCTTTCATTTTCAGATTTAATTTGCAGCTGATAACCACCGTCATCGTCGACCATTAAATGAAAATCGATTGGACGGCAGCAAATCTGACAATCTTCAATGTAATCGCAGTCGCCTTCACTGAAGTCGACGGTAACCGTCTGTGGCTCGCCGCAATATGGGCACAGAATTTCTTCATCAGGTAAACAGCTCACAATCAACTACCTCATTTCTTTATGAATACGTTTATTTGCCAACACTGTAATCAAGCCGTCTTCTTTGATAATAGCCAATGCGAATCTTGTGGTGCGGCATTGGGTTTTGACAGTGACCAATTACAGATGATTAGTCTGACCCAAGCTCACGAAACACAAACGCTGCTGGATAAAAAATCCAACCCCTATCGCGCTTGTGCAAACCGTGCGTTACACGTTTGTAACTGGCTTTTACCCAAAGCCAGTTTAGATACAGATTTGTATTGTCGGGCCTGCGCGTTAAATCGATACGTTCCAAACACCGGTGACGCTGACGCCAGTGTCCAGTGGGCCGAATTGGAACAGGCCAAAAAACGGTTGATGTACAGTTTGATTCGCTTTGGTCTTCCGGTGGTGGCTAAAAAAGACGGCCAACAACAAGGCTTACGCTTTGACTTTATCGACCAGCAACAAAATATTCCCCAAAATGCGACCAATACCATCGGCCACTCCCAAGGCCAAATTACGATTACAACCGACGAGGCAAATCCCAGCGAAAGAGAGCAAACTCGCATCGACTTGGGTGAAAAGTATCGTACGCTGCTGGGTCACTTTCGCCATGAAATCGGTCACTATTATTGGGATCATTTGGTCGCAAACGACGCTCATTGGTTGCAGGAATTTCGCAAGCTTTTCGGCGATGACAGACAAGACTATCAACAAGCTTTGGCAAGCCACTATCAAAACCCCAATCCAAATTGGCGTATGGATTTTATTTCTGAGTACGCGTCTGCACACCCATGGGAAGATTGGGCAGAAACCTGGGCGCATTATTTTCATTTGATTGATACGGTAGACACAGCTCTGCATTTTGGCATACAGATACGACCTAATAATGCCGAATTGCCAAAGACCACCTATTCTTTGCGCGATGGCGCCTCTGCCGATGCCTATAGCAGTGAAAACTTCCAAGAGCTCTATGACAACTACATTCCCATTACTCTTGCGGTAAATTCTTTGAACCGCAGCCTAGGGCAGTCGGATGTTTACCCCTTTGTACTAAACCAATCGGTCTTTAAAAAACTCGACTTTATCCATCAGCTGATCAAGAATAAATCGAATACCGCTACGCCAGATTAATGCAATCAATCACCGAGGAGAATAACTGCGTGGAAGTCGCCCGACTGATCTTGGATTTTCTGAAAACCTCAATTTGGCCGATTGTGACGCTGGTGTTCTTTTTGGTGTATGGCGATAGGGTTTTAAGCATCTTGTCGTCGCGAGAAATTGATGTGTTTGGTGTGCAAATTGGCCAGCAGATCAACAACTTTTCACACGTGCACGAACAACAAATTTCCGATTTAAAACGCGAGTTGTTGGTTCGCCAGCCCCAGCTTCAAGAAGCTAACATCGATTGGCTGACCCAAGAGCTCGATAAGATCAGTGTTAATGTGAATTCTGACCTTACCGCCATGCGCAGCCAGACTACCGAGCCTGAGAAATTCGATAAGATCGATCAACACAACCAAGCCCAAATTGAAGAAAAACGTGGCTTTGACGCCCTACTAAATAGAGATATAGATTCCGCCATTACTGCTTTCGATAAAGCGCGCAAACTGTGGCCGCAATACCACAATGTAGACGAAATTTACCGTCTGCTAGAGCAGTACAAAGGTAAATTGAATCAAAAAGACCAATGGAAGCTTTTTTGTGAGGAGCTTACCGGCAAGTACTCTTGGGGAATGCCCGCCGGTATCAAAGAAGAGCTTTTGCGCTCGATTTGAGAATTTATTTAGAGCGACTGCTGACCTGACGTTCCATCTCAGAAACGCTGGTGTGTCGAACATCCAAACCTTTCACTAAATAAATAATGTGCTCGGCGATATTTCTGGCGTGATCGCCAATGCGCTCAAGTGAACGCAACGCCCACATAACGTTTAAAATACGATTGATAGAATGCGGATCTTCCATCATGCAGGTCATTAGCTCACGCATTGCTGACTTGTACTCACGATCAACATCGTTGTCTTCGCGCACAACCGCAAGAGCTGCATCAACGTCAAAACGCGCAAATGCGTTAAGCATTTCATCAACCATGTGCAGTACGCCATGAGCAATATGGCGCAGCTCAACATAACCTTGAGAACGTTGACCTTCTTCAACCAAAGCAAGTGCCATTTGGGCAACTTTTTCGGCTTCATCGCCCATACGTTCAAGGTCACGAGTGATTTTGGAAACCGCCAAAACCATGCGTAAATCAGAAGCGGCAGGCTGACGTCGCGCCAATACGAGCGTGCAATGTTCGTCGAGAGCCATTTCGCGGGCGTCAACTTCGTCTTCAACGGTAATAACCTTACGCGCCAAATCCGAATCGGCATTGCTGATGGAAGAAATACCATCGCGAACCTGCTCTTGCACTATCCCGCCCATTTCCAATAACTCGGTACGCAGGTCCTCAAGATCTGAGTTGTACTGACGAGAAATATGCTGGTCGAGATGTAGCTTATCCATGGAGGTAGCTCCGTAAGTTAACCAAAACGACCGGTAATGTAAGCTTCGGTCAGCTGATGGTCTGGGTTAGTAAATACTTTTTCTGTCTCATTCACTTCAATAAGCTTACCAAGGTGAAAGTACGCCGTTCGATTCGAAACCCGCGCCGCTTGCTGCATGGAGTGGGTTACGATGGCAATGGTGTAGTTTTCGCTCAGTTCCGCAATGAGTTCTTCAATTTTTGCCGTAGCGATTGGATCAAGCGCAGAGCAGGGTTCGTCCATAAGAATAACTTCGGGACTCACTGCGATTGTTCGCGCGATACACAAACGCTGTTGCTGACCACCAGAAAGTCCTGTTCCTGGAGCATCGAGTCGATCTTTTACTTCGTTCCAAAGGCCAGCTTTTTGTAAACTGGTTTCAACAATTTCATCGAGCTCGGTGCGCTTAGACACTAGGCCGTGAATCTTAGCTCCGTAAGCGACGTTTTCGTAGATCGACTTTGGAAATGGGTTGGGTTTTTGGAACACAATACCGACGCGCGCTCTTAACGGTACCACATCCAATTTCGCACCGTAAATATCCTCACCCTCTAAGTTTAGACTGCCTACAACTCGACAACCTTCGATTGTGTCGTTCATGCGGTTTAAACATCTTAAAAATGTCGACTTGCCACAACCCGAGGGACCAATCATAGCGATAACTTCGTTGGAGCCAATATCGAGGCTGACGTCAAAAATCGCTTGTTTTTCGCCGTAAAACACATTGACGTTGCGCATGCTCAGCTTCGCCGAGTCTACAAAAGGTTCACCCACGGTACCATTAACCGGTACGTCTTGAATTCCAGAGGTTGTTGTCATGTTCCGTTAACCTTTTTAAATCTTATTGCCGAGACTGCAATGCTGCGCTCGGTTTTAGACGAATGTATTACCAACGACGCTCAAGCTTGCGTCGTAACAACACCGCTACGGTGTTCATTAAAATCAAAAAGCCTAACAACACCATAATGGCGCCGGAAGTTCGCTCCGTAAAGGCGCGCTCTGGGCTGTCTGACCAAAGATAAATTTGTACCGGCAGTACCGTTGCCGGATCGGTAATTGAGCCTGGTAAATCGACGATAAATGCGACCATACCAATCATTAACAGCGGTGCGGTTTCACCCAAGGCTTGCGCCATACCAATGATGGCGCCGGTAAGCATGCCGGGCATAGCCAAGGGCAATACGTGATGCAAAATCACCTGCATTTTTGACGCGCCAAGACCGTAGGCCGCTTGGCGAATCGAGGGCGGTACCGACTTAATGGCAGCTCGGCTGGAAATAATAATGGTCGGCAAGGTCATCAGCGTTAACACCAAACCACCCACCAAAGGCAAGGAGCGCGGCATCTCAAAGAAATTGATGAAAATCGCCAAACCCAGCAAGCCGAAAATAATCGATGGTACAGCCGCAAGGTTGTTGATATTCACTTCGATAAAGTCGGTAAAGCGATTTTTAGGCGCATACTCTTCAAGATACATGGCTGCGGCAACACCAATGGGGAACGACAGCACTAGAGTTACCAATAAGGTATACAGTGAACCCAACAGGGCACCGCGAATGCCGGCCATTTCTGGCTCGCGTGAATCACCGTTGGTAAACAGTATGCGGTTGAAGCGCGATTTGATTTCGCCAGAGGCTATAAGGGTCTCAACCCACTCAATTTGCTTCTCACTCAAGCGACCAATAAATGGCTCAGCATCATCACGGCTTTTCGCGTAGGTATCGACGTCGTCATCCACCAGCACCCACAAACTAACGGTACTGCCGAGCTTGGTCGGATCGGCTTTGAGAATATCTTGTACGGCAAATCCAGCACTATTACTAACCAAGGCGTATAAAGAGCGGCGATCGGAACGACCGGTAACCTCGGGGAAACGTGTTCTCAAGGCCTCTTTGACCACGCCTTGATAATCGGCAAGGGCCAGCTGCTCTGGGTCGGTAGCATCGCGAATGTCGAGAGTACTCGCATTTAGAGTTACTTCAATTTGCACGTAGTGCGCGGTAAAAGCCCCATGACCTTTACCAATGATGTCGGTAAACAAAACCACTAAGCACAACAAACCAAAGCCAATAGACAATATGCCGTAGGCTCGAAAGCGTTTTTCTGCGCGATAACGTTTTTTGAGGTTCTTATTGACCAGCTCGATGGTGCTGGAAGTAGACTTACTCATATTGCTCTCGATATTTTTTCACAACGTGTAAGGCGATAAAGTTCAGAGTTAAGGTCACCAAGAACAACACCAAACCCAGTGCAAACGCCGCCAAGGTTTTAGGGCTATCAAACTCTTGATCGCCCACCAACAAGGTTACGATTTGCACGGTAACAGTGGTAACCGACTCTAGCGGGTTAGCGGTCAGATTTGCCGCAAGTCCCGCCGCCATCACCACGATCATGGTTTCGCCAATGGCGCGGCTCACCGCCAGTAAGATGCCGCCAACAATGCCGGGCAATGCTGCGGGAATAACGACCTTCTTGATGGTTTCAGACTTGGTTGCGCCAAGACCATAGGAACCATCGCGCAGCGAATTGGGTACCGCGTTGATCACATCGTCCGATAACGAAGACACCATCGGAATGATCATCACCCCCATCACCGCACCCGCAGCCAACGCGCTTTCGGATGAAGCACCAGCAATACCGATACTTTCTAAAAAATCACGCAGCGCAGGCGCTACGGTTAAGGCGGCAAAAAAGCCGTACACAACCGTTGGAATACCGGCTAAAACCTCAAGAACGGGTTTGATAATGGCGCGCACGCGGCGGTCGGCGTATTCCGATAAATAAATTGCTGCCATCAAACCCGATGGCACCGCAACCAACATAGCAATGGCGGAAATTAACAAGGTACCGGCAAATAAAGGCACAGCACCAAAAGAACCAGAGCCACCCACTTGGTCGGCGTGGATCGCCGTTTGTGGGCTCCAGTGCAGGCCAAAGACAAAGTCGGTGACAGGAATAACTTGGAAGAAGCGTAAACTCTCGAATAACACCGACAGCACAATGCCTACGGTCACTAAAATTGCGAGACTTGAAGACGCCAATAAGAGGCTGCGGAAAATCTTTTCAACGAAATTACGGGCGCGCAGCTCGGGGTGGACCTTCAACCAAGCACCGGCGCCAAAAATCATGGCAACCAACAACACCACAACGGCCTTTGACCAATCGCTGATGCGGTTTAAATCCGCTAAACGATTCGCCGCGTCAATCATCACCGGTGTTTCATTGCCCGTAAGGGCCGATGGGTTGGAAGCCAGATTCTCAACAGAGTTGATCAAAAGGCCGAGTTCGGCCGCTGAAATTTGTCGCTCAGACTCTGGCAGTGATTGAATCACCATGGTTTCGATCAAGTAACCGTCGAAAATCGTCCAAACAAAAATCACCAATAACGCCGGAAATAAACACCAAATTGCTGCCATCATTCCGTAGTACATCGGTAGAGAATTCAGCTGGGCCTGACCGCCAATAGCTCGGGCTAAGCTCAGTGATCTTTGCCGGGATACTACAAACACCCCAAAGCACAAAATCGCTAGAACCAAAATAAGCGTGGATAAACTCATGCGTCCTCAACTAGACAACGTCTTTCTTATCGTCACAAATGTGGCGGTATCACCTAAAATTCAGCGGCAATTTAGGATGCAACTTGTGTTATTGGTTGCATTCTTCCTTGAGATATAAACTGAACAACGTGTTCGATAGTGGCTTAATTTTGCGAAATAATTGCTTTATTTCACCGATTTTCTCAGCCAATTACTCTTGTTTAAAGGCGCACCGTAAAAACCAGGCGCGACTATAAAGAAAAATGGCGCAAAACAAAAATAAAGCCCAGGCCTTAGCGCTGGGCTTTATCTGTTCTAAACCAGTGTCGGCTATTATCTGGCCGATACCCAAGCTTAGATTACATCGCCAAGCTTTCTAGATTTTCTACCCGAGCCTTAATGGATTTACGCTCTTCTTCGCTGAGCGGAATCATGCCTTTTTCGGCTAAATAACCTTCTTCACCCCATGCCTTGCTGCTGGTGAACTCACTTAAATACTCAGCAATACCTGGAATAAAGTTGATGTGCTCTTTTTTCACGTAGAAATAAAGCGGGCGCGAAACTGGGTAGGTACCTTCAGCAATAGCATCAAAAGTGGGTTGTGAACCGTCGATAAACGCACCGTGAATAATGTCGGCGTTTTGATCTAGGAAGCTAAAACCAAAAATACCGAACGCATTTTTGTTGGCATCCAATTTTTGAACAATTAAGTTGTCGTTCTCACCGGCTTCAATGTATGAACCGTCTTCACGCACTGTGTGACAAATTGCTTTGAATTGATCCTTATGAGTTTTCTCAAGATCTTTGATCCAGCTGTAGCTTGAACAACCGGCTTCCATAACCAACTCAACAAACGCGTCGCGAGTACCCGAAGTTGGCGGTGGGCCTAAAACTTCAATTTTAGACTCAGGCAACTTAGCGTCGATATCGCTCCAGTTCACGTAGGGGTTATCGATTAACTTACCAGGATTGGCTTCGTCGGGGGTTTTTTTCGCCAACGCCAAGAACAATTGCTTGCGAGTGATGTTTAGCGGCTCGGCTTCGGCAGAATTACCAAGCACAATGCCATCATAACCAATCAAGACTTCAACGATGTCTTTAACACCATTAGCTTGGCATTGCTTGAATTCGCTGTCTTTGATTTTGCGCGAAGCATTGGCGATGTCTGGGTAGTTAACACCCACGCCCTGACAGAACAATTTTAAGCCGCCGCCGGAACCAGTAGCTTCAATTTTCGGGGTTTTAAAGCTGGTTGCACGACCGAATCGCTCGGCAACTACGGTCGAAAACGGATAAACAGTCGACGAACCAACAATCTCAATATAATCACGCGCTGCTAGCGCAGTATTTGCCACGCCAGAGCATGTCGCTAGCAGTAGGGTTGAAAGCAGTACTTTTTTCACAGGTAACTCCTAGAGATAACACTTCACAGCAGCCGCTTTGAAAGTTCAGCAGCGCATAAAATTCCGTGGCAAATTTATTTCAAAAATGTGTAAGAAATATTACAGCGGGCAAATTAGGTCGATTTTTCGTGTAAAAAAACTAAATTTAGACCAAATTCGAGTATTTGTTGCTGATAAGATAGAGCTAGCGCCACAGTCTAACGACTGTATGCGACAATTTTGTTTAAACGACGACATATTTTCATTTTATTTATAAAAATTTTTGCACGTATAGGGAAAAATGAATATAAGACTGGTGTCTAGCAATTAATCTGTTTATTCGTATATTTTTTGTCAGAACCGGTTTTTCAGGTTTAAGAACAACGGCTTTTTCTTATTAATTACTTAGAATAATTACAATAAATTAACGAACTTTCTCCACGACTATTCTCCGTACGCAAAAGATTTGAGAACTCATGAAATACGCCATCCACTGGCTTGATCAGATTGCAAAACTCACGGGCCTGATTTGTTCTTTCGCCATTCCATTTATGGTGATTATTACCGTGGCTATCGTTGTCATGCGCTATGGATTTGGAGTCGGCTCGGTGGCCTTGCAAGAATCGGTAACTTATCTACACGCCAGTCTTTTTATGCTGGCTATCGCCTATGCGCTAAAAACCGACTCTCACGTTCGAGTAGATATCTTTTACCGCCGCTTTAGTCCAAACACGCAAGCCTGGATCAACGCACTGGGCGCTCTGGTCTTTTTACTGCCATTAGTTTTGGTGATGATTATTTACGGTTGGGACTACGCCGCACGCAGCTGGGCCATCAAAGAGACCTCTATCGAACCCGACGGAATACCGGCTTTATTCTTATTAAAGAGCTTGATTGTGTTGTCGGCATCACTGTTGTTATTGCAATGCCTGGCCGAGGTCTTAGCAAACGCGCTGACAATTATTGATCGTCCAATCGAGCGCATCCGTGGAAAATAGCCGCCCAAAGCACAACGAATCTTACACAACTTCCATTTGCGCAATTTTAGGTTAGCTCGCCGTTGATTGAATTTATTCCCATTTTGCTATTTGTTTGCGTCTGCTTGGCACTGATGCTTGGCTATCCTGTTGCCTTTACCTTAGCAGGCGCTTCGCTGATTTTCGCCGGTTTTGGTATTGTTTTCGGTGTTTTTGAGCCAAGTCTTTTGGCCGCTATTCCCGATCGTTTTTTTGGCACCATGAGTAATTCAACCCTCGTTGCGGTGCCGCTGTTCATCTTTATGGGCATCGTGCTTGAAAAAAGCCGCATCGCCGAAGACTTGCTAAAAAGCATGGCGCGATTATTGGGTTTTCTACCAGCGGGACTGGGTTTATCGGTTGTCGCCGTTGGTGCGCTATTGGCGGCATCCACGGGTATCGTTGGTGCCACCGTAGTGACCATGGGTTTGATGTCGTTACCGACGATGCTCAAGCAGGGTTACAGCAAGAGCTTGGCAACCGGCACCATCTGTGCGACCGGTACTTTGGGGCAAATCATTCCACCGTCCATTGCCTTAGTATTACTCGGCGATATTCTCTCTACCGCCAATCAGCAAGCGCAAATTAATAATGGCGTATTTAACCCAACCCCTGTATCGGTAGGCGATTTGTTTATCGGCGCCGTTATCCCCGGACTTATGTTGGTTTTCGCCTACGGTATTTACGTACTTTGGGCTGGCCGCAAAACTAAGCAACCGGCAATAAAAAACTCAGAAGACGAACCAGACATCAGTTTGTGGTTCGCGTTAATCCCGCCAATTTTATTAATCAGCATTGTGCTTGGTTCGATCATTTTTGGTGCAGCCACTCCCACCGAAGCCGCCGGAATAGGCGCGTTGGGCTCTGTGATATTGGCCCTTGCCAAGCGCCAATTGAATCTCGCGACCGTAAAAGAGATCGGCCTTGCGACCACGCGCGTAACTACCATGGTTTTTACGATTTTGCTGGGCGCGTCAATTTTCTCACTGGTGTTTCGTGGATTTGGCGGCGAAGAGCTGATCAATCACGGCTTTAGTCAACTACCCGGTGGGTTATTTGCTGCCACTTTGATCGTAATGCTGGTGATTTTCTTATTGGGCTTTATCTTAGACTTTATTGAGATCACCTTTGTGGTGGTACCACTGGTAGCGCCGGTGTTAATTACCCTTGGCGCAGATCCAGTGTGGCTTGGCATTATGATCGCTATCAATTTACAGACTTCGTTTTTAACGCCACCGTTTGGTTTCGCACTGTTTTATTTACGTGGCGTAGCACCCAATTCTGTAAATACCTCCGACATCTATTCTGGAGTGGTACCGTTCATTGTGATCCAATTGTTGTTGCTTTTGGTGCTTAGTATTTGGCCTAACATTGTCACCTGGCCCATACAGGCTCTACCGCAATTGAGCCTTAGCCACTGAGTATTCAAAGGAGTGAACATCACAACAAGGAAGTCGGCGATAATGTGGCAGTATTTATGCTGACACTTGTTTCGTCTTCAATAATCAATAAACAATAATTAGAGATACCCATGAGCCATTCTTATAATGAACTCGACGAAACACCGTTACCTAACGGTGAGCTAGCTTTACAAACTGTCGCCATGCCCGGTTCCACCAACGCCAGTGGCGATGTCTACGCTGGTTGGTTGCTGTCGCAAATGGATATTGGCGGCTCCATGGTTGCCCAAGAAATTGCTGGCGGAAGAGTTACCACCGTCGCCGTGGGCAGTATGGCCTTTTTGCGACCGGTACCGGTGGGATCGCAGATTCGCTGCTACGTAGAAACCTTAGAAGTAGGGCGCTCTTCCATTAAGGCATTGGTAGAGGTCTGGTTAAAGGCGCCGCAATCTCTGGAGCTGATGAAAGTCACCGAAGGTGAGTTTGTCTTCGTTGCCATAGATGCCAACGGTCGCACTCGTCCCATCGACAAATAAATTGCCCTATCGAGAAAATCGAGAAATATAAGCCAGACACAAAAAACGCCCCGAAGGGCGTTTTTTTTAAATCATATCGTTGTAGATGGCTATGTAATGGCAGCAACTGCCGCCCAGCACAAATAAATGCCAAATGGAATGCGCAAAGGGAAGTCTATCGAGCGCATAAAAGATCACACCTACGGTATAAACAATACCACCAGCTAACACCAAATCGATTGTCATTGGTGAAAGCTTATCCATAAGAGCCGGCGCAGCAATAATGCCGATCCAACCCATTACCACGTAGTTGATGACATGAATCTTGTGGTACTGCCCACGACGTACCAGCTTTAAGGTGATACCGGTAATGGCCAATGACCAAACCACGATGAAAAACGACCAACCCAATACGCCGCCAAGACTAACCACCAAAAATGGCGTGTAGGTTCCGGCAATCAGCAGATAAATGGCGCTGTGATCAAACAGCCGCAGGACCTTTTTCGGGCCAGCAAAGGGAATGCTGTGGTACATGGTGGACGCCAAAAACATCAAAAACAGGCTCGCGCCGTAGATGGATACAGCCACAATCGTCCAAGCGTCGGCTTCGATGCTTGCCATAACAATCAACAGTGTCACCGCCGATACACTTACCACGGCACCAACGCCATGACTGATGGCGTTGACCAACTCTTCGGCGAGACTGCGCGCGCGACCTTTTTTGTCTTCAACTTTTACCGGCAGGTTCGCATCCGGCATGTGTATACTGTCGTTCATAAAATGAGTACTAACCTTTTGGGCGATCATCTTAATTCTTTGGATTTTTACTTGCTGCTGTTAGTTTAAAGAGTAGCAGCTGAATAGTGTCTGAGTAATTGGTTGTAACCGCAGATTTTGATGGCTGAGCTGAGCTTAACCCTGCCCAACCAGCGGCATAGACATGTGCTGATGCACGACCTGCCAGCGGTTGTCGGTTTTCTCCAGCGCGAAAGTGGCTCGCACCAGGTTTTCAAAGCTTTGGCCGTTTTCTAAAACGCCACCGCAACGAATAATACCAAAGGCATAGGCTATGTGTTCACGCGCCTTGATGCTCAACTCGATAAATTCAAACACCATCGACTGCGGATTGTCGAGATGCCAATCATCCCAACTTTGACGGTAAGCCTCTACACCTTCGTACTTAAGCGGCGGTAATACATCGAACATAACCAAGTCATCACGATGATGCCTAAGAATCTGATCATCCATACTCAAACGCGTACAGGTGGCCCATTCTTGCAAAATATTTTGGATGGCTTGTTCTTCGTGCTCCATGCTAATCCTCGTCAATAAATAGGCGACTACTGCGCCTTTGGAAAACTTTCTCGGGCTTTGTACCACGCCTGCTCAGAGATTTCGTGGTAGGTCTCTGCTTGATGTCGAAACTCTTCGTAAGCTTTGTACACTCGGGCAAACTGCGGATCTTTTGCGGCTAACTCATCGTACACCTCAAACGCCGATTTGCGCAGCGCTAAGAGCACATCTTTGGGCAGCTCGCGCAGTTGCACGCCGTGTTTTTCGACCAATTCTTTTAATGCCGCATTGTTGCGGCTGGTGTACTGATCAAGGGTTAGCTGATTGGAAACAATGGCTGCTCGATAAACCATCTTTTGCAGATCTTCGGGCAAAGACTCGTAAGCGTCGCGATTGACAAGTAACTCAAGCGTTGGCCCCGGCTCGTGCCAACCCGGATAATAATAATATTTCGCGACCTGATAAAAACCCATCACCAGATCGTTGTAGGGGCCAACCCACTCGGTTGCGTCAATCACACCCGTTTGCAGTGAGGTATACAGCTCACCACCGGGAATGGTCACCGCAACACCACCGGCGCGATTCCAAACCTCACCCCCAAGGCCCGGAATACGCATCTTCAAACCTTTAATGTCGTCGATGGTGTTGATTTCTTTGTTGTACCATCCCGCCATTTGCACGCCGGTATTTCCGGCCGGAAAAGGCAACAGATTAAACGGCTCATACAGCTCGCGCCACAATTCCCAGCCACCACCTTCGGTGACCCAAGCGTTCATTTCTTGAGCGTTCATGCCAAAGGGCACGGTCGTAAAAAATACCGATGCCGGCATCTTGCCCTTCCAATAATAGGAAGCACCGTGACCCATTTGCGCAGTTCCATTTGAAACCGCATCAAACACGCCGAGTGCAGGTACAAGCTCGCCCGCACCATACACTTTAATTTGTAAGCGCCCGCCACTCATCTCATTGATCGATTCAGCAAACTCGTTGGCGGCAGTGCCCAATCCGGGAAAGTTCTTGGGCCAAGTTGTTACCATGCTCCAGTGATACACCAATTGCTCGCCCGCAGCCGAGTTTTCTGATTTGGCGTAGACCTTGGTAGAGCCGCGCTTGGCATATTGCGCAACCAATGCTGTGCTCACCAGCACCAATAGCAGGGTCAAAACCAGCACCGCAATTGGCAGCACCGTTCTGGGTTTAGACATTCTTTTTCCTCAGCGGAGATAACAATTTATTGCGACCTATAGCGGCGTAAGCTTGGCGTACTGCATCACTAGCCATTTGTTACCAGCATCATCAAAGTTGATTTGCACTCGGCTGTTCGGCCCGCTGCCTTCTACATGCAAAATAACACCATCACCAAAAATGGGATGGGTTACGTGCTGTCCCAAATGAAAACCCATTGCTTCCGGCGAGTCGCTGTAACGTCTGCGACCCACCGGTTGTCGGTCAAACTGCACCGGACGCTGCACACTCGATTTAACACGAACCTCTTGAATGCATTCGCTGGGAATTTCTTTTACAAAACGCGACACCGAGTTAAAGCTTTCTTTACCGTGAATGCGCCGCGATTCGGCGTAGGTGAGAAACAACTTGGTCATGGCGCGAGTGATGCCCACGTAGGCAAGACGGCGCTCTTCTTCCAAACGCGTTGGATCTTCCACCGACATCTTGTGCGGGAAGAGGTTTTCTTCAACACCGGCCATAAACACCAGCGGGAATTCTAAACCCTTGGCCGAGTGCAAGGTCATCAGCTGCACGGCTTCTTCGAATTCGTCGGCCTGTTCTTCACCGGCATCCAGCGCCGCAGACGCTAAAAAGTCGGCCAAAATACTGACCTCTTCTTCGCCTTCGGCAACACCGGTTGGCTCGTAGCCTCGACAAGCACTGATAAATTCCTCCAAGTTTTCTTTTCGTGCCTGACCCTTCTCGCCTTTTTCTTTGGCGTGAAACGCCACTAAGCCCGAAATATCGATGACTTTTTCAGCCAAATCGGCCAAATCTAAGTCATCGGCGAAGCCTGCCAGCGTGTCGATTAAATGCATGAAGTTCTTAACCGAGGTTCCGGCACGGTTGGTAAACACGTTATTCGATAGCATCTTGGCGGCAGCCTGCCACAGCGACGAACCTTCACTGCGAGCAAACTCGCGGATGTCGTCGATGGTTTTACCACCAATACCGCGTGTAGGCGTGTTGATGACACGCTCAAATGCCGCATCATCGTGACGATTCAGCAACAAGCGCAAATAGGCGAGAGCGTTTTTAATTTCAAGGCGATCGTAGAACCGTTGGCCGCCATAAATTCGGTAGGGCACAGACTCACGCAGCAAGACTTCTTCAAGCACTCGCGATTGCGCGTTGGAGCGATACAAGATTGCTACGCTGTCGCGAGGATTGCCTTGATCAACCCAACGCTTGATCTGCTCAACAATAAACCGCGCTTCGTCTTGCTCGTTAAAGCCGGCATACAGCGAAATCGGATCACCGTCTTCGCCGTCGGTGCGCAGAGTTTTACCCAAACGGCCAAAATTATGTTCGATAACACCGTTTGCGGCTTTCAAGATGGTTCCGGTAGAGCGGTAGTTTTGCTCCAAACGGGTGATATGAGTGTTGGGAAAATCGACATCGAACTGCTGAATGTTTTCGATTTTTGCACCACGCCAGCCGTAAATCGACTGGTCGTCGTCGCCAACGGCGGTAATAAAAGAACTTTCACCGGCGAGCACACGCAGCCACGCATACTGAACCGTGTTGGTGTCTTGGAATTCGTCCACCAAGATAAACGGAAAGCGCTGCTGATAATGTTTCAGCAGAATGGGGTTATTTAGCCACAACTCATGAGCACGCAGCAGTAACTCGCCAAAATCCACCAAACCCGAGCGTTGACAAGCCGCTTCGTATTCACGGTAAACGCTGAGCATGGTGCGCTCGTACAGATCGGCGGTTTCGATAACATGCGCCGCGCGACGACCTTCGTCTTTGTGACCGTTGATGTAGGAAGCCGCCTGACGAGGTGGCCATTTTTTATCATCAATATTTAAGGATTGATAAACGCGCTTAATCAAACGCAGCTGATCGTCGCTGTCGAGAATTTGAAAGGCTTGGGGCAGGTTGGCCTCGTGCCAATGGGTTTGCAAAAGTCTGTGCGCAAGACCGTGGAAGGTACCAATCCATAAGCCGCGCGGATTAACGCCCAGCAGCTGCTCAACGCGCGCGCGCATTTCACGAGCGGCTTTGTTGGTGAAGGTCACCGCCATAATCGAAAACGGCGACACCTGTTCAACCTGAATCAGCCAAGCAATACGATGCACCAGCACACGGGTTTTACCCGAGCCAGCTCCCGCCAAAATAAGTTGATGCCCAGCCGGAGCACTTACGGCCTCGCGCTGAGCGCTATTTAATTGATCTAATAATTGCGATACGTCCATGGGCGGCATTGTAGCAGAGCGATTTATAGATACTCGGATTAATTCACCAAGGCTTTAAAATTTATCCGCGTCTCAATGACGGCTCTTTATTGCGAGAACAAGTGCTATTTTTACCCTAAGAGGATTTGTTTGCGGTAAGTTGTACAAACTCAAACACAGATTCTTGTAATTTCAGGCGGAAATGTGTGTAATTTCACTACAAAAAGTGGGCTGGAATTACAAAAAAAGATGAATATGCATCATAATCAACCATAAAATCAGCGCTTTTAGCCCCAAATTGCAGATTTTTACGTGCTTTATCGGCAAAATTAGCGTGTAGCACAACACTACCGAGTGCCAGAGCCTTGACCTTAAAACCCTCTGAAGTCACACAAAGTATTACCGACAACATTCCCACCATGCGCAAATCCGAGCGCAAGGTTGCCGAATATGTGCTCGAAAATACTCGCGATGTCATTCACATGCGCATTGTTGATCTCGCCAATGCTGCCAAAGTGAGTGAGCCTACCGTCGTGCGCTTTTGTCGTGCCGTCGGTTGCAATGGCTTTCAGGAATTTAAGCTGAATTTGGCACAACAGCTGGCCTCGATACCAAACTTTGTACACGTGGCGGTCACCCGCGCCGATACGGTTACCACCTTTTCACACAAGATTTTCGACTCCACCGTAGAAACCCTGCTGCAACTGCGCGACCAGCTCGATCCCATCCAAGTTGAAGCGGCAATTTCGGCAATTTGTCGCGCCTCGCGGGTAGAATTCTTTGGCTTTGGAGCCTCCGGTGCCGTCGCCGCCGACGCACACCACAAGTTCTTCCGCTTACAACTCGCAACCGCAGCCTATTCCGATCACCACATTCAACACATGTCGGCGATGAGTATGAAAGAAGGTGATGTGGTGGTTGCCATCTCGCAAAGCGGTCGCACCAAATCGCTGTTGAACTCAATGGCTTTGGTCAAACAGCAAGGCGGTGTGGTGATTGGTATTTCGCCGAGTAACTCGCCTATTTCTCAAGAGGCGAGCATCAATATTGATGTGAATGTGGATGAAGATTTAGACATCTATACGCCATTGCTGTCGCGCATTGCCCATCTATTGGTGATTGATATCTTGGCGATTGGCGTTGCTCAACAAAAAGGCGAAGGCTTGCACGAGCATTTGTACAAACTCAAACAAGGTCTGGTGTCTTTACGGGTTTAGTCGTGGAACCTAGTTAACGCGCTGGGCGATCAATAAAAACTCGCGATTACCATCGCCACCTTTGATAGGGCTTTCTAGATAACCTTGCACCTCAAAACCCAGCGCTTCCACTTCTCGCTGAATGCGAGCTTTCACCTGCGGATACAGTCCGGCGTCGCGCACCAAGCCGCCCTTACCAATGTTTTCTTTACCAACTTCAAATTGCGGTTTTACCAAACTAATCAAAAAGCCTTTTGGTTTTAAGAAGCGACCCAAATTCGGCAAGATCAATGATTGCGAGATAAAAGATACATCCATCACAATCACATCAAAACCCTGTGGTTCGTATTCCAGCAAAGTTTCTGGCAACTCTCTGGCATTCACGCCTTCAAGACAGGTCACCTTAGGATGTTCGCGTAATTTGCCATCGAGCTGATCGCGACCAACATCCACACCGACCACGCGCGCAATGCCCGATTGCACTAAATAATCGGTAAAACCGCCCGTAGATTGACCAACATCCAAAGCCGACTTGCCAGTCAACTCGATGCCCGAGAACTCAACCGCCGCCTTAAGCTTTAGGGCACCGCGGGAAACGTATTGCAATTCGTCTAAATCATCGAGCTGAAATTCGGTATCGTCAGGCAACTTGAGGCTGGGTTTAGACAACACCTGCCAATCATCGCCCTTACCGTAGCGAACACCGCCTTGCTTAATAATGCGCGCAGCCTGCGCCCGTGAGCTTACCCAGCCGCCTTCAACCAAAAGTACATCTGCGCGATTCATGTGTTGCTATGCTGCCTGTTCGTCGATTTAAGTATTACTGAAAGGAAAAATATGTACGAGATTATAGAGGTGAACGCCGAGACTACCTATCCCTTGCGTTTAGAACTTCTGCGACCCAACCAAACACTCGCCGAAATGGCCTTTCCCGGTGATCGCGATATTCACACTCGTCACTTTGCCGCTGTACTTAAAAATGATCTATCGACGTTAAAAATCGAAAATCTCAATCCGGAATCTATCTACGGAATTGTCTCGGTGTATTTTGTTGAGAATTCCGTGATTGGCGCACAATGGCAAATTCGGGCAATGGCAACCCGAGCAGAATGTCGAGGCCAAGGCCTAGGTCGTTTATTGCTAAACGTTAGTGAAGACTACTGCAAAAATAACACAATTATCGAACCTTCGTATATTTGGGCAAACGCTCGTGTCTCTGCATTAGCGTTTTATTACGCATGTGGTTATCAAGCCGTGGGCGATATTTTCAACATTGAAGGCGTTGGCGAACATCGCCTAATTAAAAAACCTTTGATAAAAAACTTTTAGGACGCTTTGATAAAGCTCATTTATAAATCCGTCCTTGTAAATTTATTTTTAAAAAAAATGTCGCAAATAGCTAAATAATTCCGTTAAATCCTTCAGGAATTTCAGATTAACTCCGCAATGATTTAATCCGTGATTCCAATAAAACCATGATCAGTAAAAATAGCTTATCAAGCCTGTGTTTTTATTCCTTAAAATTTAAATTTTAAAAATACATACCATTAATTTTTATTTTTTGTTAATCCATCCTTATTATTTTAAATAATTTAGTTTAAGATCACCGAGTAATTAATCGCTAAACACCTTTGTAAAATTAATTTCTTAACGTTTGTAAATATTTTAACAATTTTTAAAAAGACTTTTTAAAGTTATTGGTCAAAATATTTAAAACCGCATTAATTCGCATAACCGAATTTACCAAAGATTAATTTAAGGTTACTTAATTAAGTTTAAGAAACTCTGATTAAGTCATGAATGAGCTAAGCAGAGGTTCCTTTAGTGATTATCGGTCATTTAATTGATTCCAATTAAATACTCATTACATGGATTCTTAAAAACAAGGTGTGTTACCCATCACGGATTTAAATCGGCACAGGTAATTTTTGGGCATTTTTAATACTGCCTCTGCATACGCTTGTCGAAAAAAACACCCTATCTAAACACGGCACAAAACCAGTTTAACTATTTTATGATTTATTTTAATTATTCTTAAATAACTCATTAACGATATTTTTGACCCAATCTTGTTCGGCTACGTGCACCTGCACGCCCGTAATTTGTGAAACGATAGAAGTATTTAAATGTTAAATTTTTATTTGGCCGTCGTCGTATTTTTTTCTTTTACTTGGCTATTCGAATATTTATACGGACTCAAAACCGGCAAGAATACCTACAACGGTAATGAATTTTTATCAAATATTTCCATGGGTCTAACCAGCACGCTGGTTAGTGTTTGCATAACACTGATCAGTGTGCCTTTGTATATTTGGATTTATGAAAACGCTTCTTTATCGTTTCTTAAAAACGCTGTCGTAGCGCAAATTATTGTTGCAGTAATTGCGTACGATTTTTTGTACTACTGGAATCACCGCTGGCACCACACCATCAGTTTTTTATGGCTCGGTCACTCGGTACATCACTCGGGTCAAACCTTCAATTACAGTACATCATTGCGCCTAGGCGTTATTGCCTCTGCCACCAGCTGGGTGGTGTTTATGCCTTTGGCCATGCTAGGGGTAAGTGTTGAGGTGTATTTTGGTATTTACGCGGTACAGTTGTTTTATCAACATTTAATTCATACGCGACATATTCCCAAGCTCGGTATTTTAGAAAAATTCTTTTACACGCCGTCTCACCACCGCGTGCACCACGCCAGCAATAAAGAATACATCGATAAAAATCACGGTTGTTTTACGATTATTTTCGACAAGCTCTTTAATACCTACGCTGAAGAACGCGACGATATAAAAACCGTATACGGCACCACGCACGTAGTCACCAGCCACGTGCCTTCGAACGTGAATTTTTTTGAGTTAAATCGACTTATTCAGTATTTGGGTCGCAAAGCACGGCCGATAAAACAATGGCTTTCGGCGCTGTTTGGTGGCCCAGACTACGATGAACAAGACAACACAGCGCACTTGCCGCGGCCTGCTCTTGCAGATTATTCGCACAATGTTACCAAGTACGTAACCGCTTTATTTTTAAGCGCGCTGTTTTTAGCGCTTTATATAGCCATCAACTTTTTAAACAAAGCGCAAACCTTGGATTTTTTATCGTTAATGAGTTTTGTCATTTTGGTTATTGGCATTATCGACATCGGCGCGCTGCATCTTAATCAATCACCAGCAACCTATCGCAGCCTCATTTATGCCTTGGTGTTATCGATCTTGGCGTTTTTCTTGTGGCAGCAGCAACAACTGAACATCACTATTTTTGCTTTTGTCTTGGTCTTTTTAGCGGTTCACACGCTGATACTTTTTTACAAAAAACGACCAAGCACTCACTCGTTTGAAGGAATAAATTATGACAAGTAAAACCAACAGGGACATTACCGTTGGCTCAAAAGCCTGTAACTTTCTGCTAAACCGATACAACAAATACAAAGAGCGCGGTTATGCTGATGTGGTTTCGAGAATTTTTCACGGTATTCCTTCAAAGCACGCGCAAGTGAGCTATAACAATATCGAATTTTGTGACAACCCCACCGACAGTTCGCACATAGAAATTCAAAATGTATTGCATTTGGGTTCTTACAATTACTCGGGATTAAACGGCCACCCGGATATTATTGCCGCAGCAAAAACCGCACTTGAAAATTTTGGCACCACAACCAGCGGAGTGCGTTTATTGAACGGCACCTCGCGTCTTCACATTGAGCTTGAGAAAAAACTGGCCGAATTTTTACGCTACGATACCGTTATTACCTACAGCAGCGGTTTTGCAGCTAATCTTGCCGTTTTCGATACATTATGTGATGCCAACGATGTTATTTTTTCAGATTCACTGAACCACGAATCTATCGTTAAAGGCATTGAGCTTTCCGGCGCACGCTGTGAAGTTTTCCCGCATAAAGATATGGCGGCGCTAGCAGCGTTACTTGAAAAAGAAAGTCCTGAAATTCGTAAATTTATTGTTACCGATGGCGTATTCAGTATGGATGGCGATTTGGCGCCATTACCTGAACTGTGCGATCTCAGTGAAAAATACGGCTGTTTCTTAATTGTTGACGACGCCCACGGCACCGCTGCCATCGGCCCGAATGGCCGAGGTACGGTTGCGCATTTTGGCTTAGAAGACAAGGTAGACATTATTACCGGTTCATTAAGCAAAGGGCTTCCCGGTATTGGGGGCTTTGTTGCTTGTAACGATAAAACCGGCATTGTGCTTCGAACCGGTTCGGCACCTTATATATTTTCTGCATCAATACCACCGGCAACGGCGGCGGGTATTTTAAAGGCCGTAGAAATTCTAGAAACATCACCCGAAATTGCCGAGAGTCTACAATACAACGCTAAATTTCTTCGCGATAGCTTACGCGCCGCAGACATTGATATTTTAGACAGCGAAACAGCGGTTATTCCCATCGTGGTTCGCGCCGACGAAAAAGCCTTTATGCTTGCCAAGCGTTTACACGAAAAAGGTGTTTACGCCAATCCGGTGGTATTTCCTGCGGTAAAAAAAGGTCGCGCTCGCGTACGCTTAAATGTCAGTGCCGATTTAACGCAACAAGAATTGGACTTCGCGGTTAAAACATTAATCGAAGAAACCAAAGCTGTACTTGAGTCTACCAACGCCGTGGCACCCGCGGAGATGGCTTGATTCTCGATGCAAGGCTCGAACTATACAACAACCTGGGTCAGCTCGCTGGCCGAGGTTGGCGAACACCATTGGCAGGCGTGTTTTCCTGAGGACGATATTTTAAGATCGTATAAAATGCAGCAGGTATACGAAGCGGCTCATTTAAGCGATGTTAAATTTCATTATTTGCTGATTAAAGACACGTCCGTGGATTGTGTTGTTGGGTTATTGCCGTGTTTTGAATTTCGATTATCAATGACCGACGTTGCACCACAGGGTGTGCAAAACGCAGTCGCACAAGTTCGAAAAATATTCCCGAATTTTTTGCGGGTCAGCGCCTTTGTTACCGGCAGCCCAATCGCCATTTGCGATGACTTAATTGGTATTAATCCGGCTTACCGACAGCAGAGCAATCGTATTCTGAGTTTGGCCTTTACCGAGTTTGATGCTAAAAGTCAGCAACTGAAAAAACAAATGGTTGTGATCAAGGAAATTCGCCAACGTTATTTAGACAGTTTCAAAAATCAATTGTCGGAATCCTACTTGTTGGGCGAAAGTCCGCCCACCAGTTTTGCCTATGTGGGCGAGATAGATGGCAAAGATTATTTACACGCGTTCCGCAACCGCTATCGTAGTTCTATCAAAGGCTATTTAAATAAGTTTGCAAAAACCGGTTTACGTTGGGAAATTGTCCAAGATTTTGGTGAACATGCCGAAACCATGTGCAATCTGTACTTAAATGTTTTAAATCATTCCAAGGTAAAATTCGAACGGCTCACTCCTGACTTTTTTCGCGCTGCAAACTCTATTTTAGGTGAGCAATCGTCGGCGTTATTATGCTTTGAAGGCGATAACATTGTTGCCATGGAATTGATCATTCAAGGCAAGCAAATGCATCCTATTTATTTGGGAATGGATTACCAATATTTGCAAAATTCCGGCTTGTACTTCAACTGTTTAATTCGCTTACTTCAAGAAGCCGAAAATCGTGGCAGTTTTATTGTTGAGCTCGGCCAAACCAGTTATGAGGCTAAATCGAATTTCGGAATTTGCTTAGAAAAATTATACGTTGCCATTAAATACAATAACCGTCTCGCGAATGGTTTGATAAGCCTATTCAAAAATCAGTTATTTCCCGCCTACCAACCGTTACGCGAGCGTAATTTATTTAACAACACGCAAGCGCATCGCGACAAGCTCGATCAAGCTCTTGCAGCAGACAGAGAGCCTTATCAATCATGAATACCTTGACTCTCTGCGCTTCGTTTGAGGATTATCGTTTAGATATTTTTAACTCGATTCAGCAAATAGATGCAATTTTTTGGGATGATCACATCGGTAAGCTGGATGTCAGTAAAAGCCATCAATTTTTAACCGACATAGAACGATGTTTTCCAGAACGTCAATATCGTTATGTTATTGTATACGCCAATCGCGATCACAACAAATTGGTTGGTTTATACTTTGCCTGCCAGTATCAACACGATTTGCTGTTAACTGCACCGCCCGCGCTGAAAACACTAACGAGCAGTATACGCAAAGTGTTTAAGAATTTCGGCGCTGTTGCTGTTGCTATGACAGGGAATCTGGAAACGCACAGTCAAACTTGGTGGTTTGACGAAAAGGCTCTGTCACAAGCTCAATTTTTTGCACTACTCGCCGGGTCGTTAAAATCGGTGTTTAAAAAAGCGTTTTTATACATTGTTCGTGACTTTAATATCGCCACACAGGATTTTCCAAGCGAGCTCAACCAAGCGCTAAACGATCAGCACTATTTTTTAACCGAAGGCTTACCTTTGGCGTTAGTGCATAGCAACGATCTTACCCCTGAAGAATACAAATCTCGTCTCAAACAAAATTACCGCAAATTGGTACACAAAGCGTTGGAGAAGTTCGAACAACAGCAATTTAGCGTTACGCGATTGGATAGCTTTACCGAATGGGTAGATATTATTTATCCCATGTATTTAAACGTTCACGCTCGCGCTAAAGAATATGCCCGCGAGCCTTTTTCCCGTGAATTTTTTCTAACGCTGGCGAGTGCTGAAAATCATTATGCCGAACTGACCCTGATACTCGATAAAGACCACCAAGTTGCCGCATTTACCATCAGTATATTCGCCGGCACTTCTTATAATCCTTATCTATTTGGTTGCCGAGAACCTAGCGACAATGATCCTAACTTTTATTATTGTTTAATGTGGTTCGACCTAGAAAACGCTCACTCAAAACACATCCCTGTAATCGACATGGGTATTACCAATTATTTTCCAAAGCAAAACTTTGGCGCCGAACTTAAGCCTCTCAACATGGCAGTATCTTTGTGTCGACCACTGCGGTTTTTGAGTCGCAGCCTCGCTAAGGGTTTAAACGAACCACAACCACCCGTGCGTCATGTGATGCGGTAATTTATACTTGCGAACGGCTTTCAGAAATTTCTGATGTGAATTTTACGACGATAACAAAACGCAGGTAATTTGTGACACACGCAGAATCTAGGGTTGAAAACGCTACAGCGAATGAATCTTCTAAAGCACAACAGGCGGTAATTGATCAGATAGAAGACAAGCGAGATTTTTACCAAGCGCAAATAGAGCAACAAAACAAACAACTGGCGCTATTGTCTAAAATTCGTGTAACGCTCTTTTTGGGATTTATTGGGCCGTTGGCTTTTTTAGAACACGGTTTGTTTTTGGTAATTCCAAGCGTTATTTCATTGGTACTATTCATTGTTATTGTTAGACGTTACCAAAAAATCAATCGCAATAAAAATCACCATTGCGATCTTCTTGCTATTAACCAAAGAACCTTAGCGCGTATTTGTCGCGATTGGACATCTCTGGATCAAGCCAAAGATGACACCGACGATGCTATTTTTTGGCACGACCTTAACATTGGTGGTACTAAGTCATTTTTATCGCTAATTAATTGCATCAGTTCACCGCTGGGTTTTTCACGCATTAAAGCTTGGTTAAAAGAACCCGCACGTACCGAGGTCATTTATGAACGGCAAGCCGCACAACAAGCATTAAAAACTTTGCTCGATTTTCGTCAGCACATTAATGCTCTGGGTTTGAAAATTGGCGAAATCAACCAACTGACCTTATTAACACAATGGCTGAAAACACAGCCGCAAAAGGGCCGTGCATCGGTTATTAATCGCCGCTTATTACTGGCGTGGAATCTATTGGGGTTAGGCGCCATCGGCGCTAGTGCTTTTTCAATTATTTCGCCTTTATTACCGGCACTCTATGTTCTTGGTAACATTGTTTTAATCGTAAAAAATTCCGCTCAAGTTAAAAATCTGTATTTTCACATTAATATTAAGCCCGAGCAGATTAATGGTTTAAAAGAGCTCAGCGCGTCTATTGAACAGCTTTCTACAGACAACCGTCAGTTAAAAGATTTACAAGCACAGTTATCGGATCAAGACGGACATTTTTCACAAAGCTTAGAGCGCTTGCATCAATTAATTTTGCTCTCTGAGTTGCGCCTTAACGTGATTCCTTACGCGGTAATTTCGTTATTGGTGTGCTGGGATTTACACGTATTGTTAAATGCAAATATCTGGGCAGATCGCTTTAATAACCGTTACGAAACACGGTTAAGAGCCGTTGCCGATTTTGAAGCGCTGGCCACACTCGCGGCACTGGCTTACGAAAATCCAAGCTGGACGCTACCGACCATCGAAAATAATTTAACGAGCGCTATTGTTATCGAAAATGGCGCACATCCGCTTTTAGCAGCAAACAGTGCAGTTACCAATTCGTTTGAATTAACTCAGCAACAACGCGTGTGTGTTATTACAGGTTCACATATGTCTGGTAAGACCACGTTTTTAAGAACCATAGGCGTTAACGCAAAATTGGCGATGATCGGCTCTGTGGTTTGCGCGTCACGCCTATCTATGCCGCGCATAGAAGTTCTCACGAGTATGCATATTTCTGACTCATTGCTCGACGGTGTTTCGCTATTTATGGCCGAAGTCATAAAAATTAAGGCTATTATCGAGAAGCTAGAACGTATTCGCAGTGAAAACGATATCAATACGTTATTTTTACTGGACGAAGTTCTACGAGGTTCTAACGATTTAGAACGTAAATTTGTCTTTGTAGAATTATTAAAAAAGCTCGAAACCTACGGCGGTTATGGGCTAATTTCGACCAACGATATTTCCATTGCGAGGTCATCGGAGGTCGATGCCATTGTCGAGCAATATCATTTTCAAGAGTCTTTATCTGAGCAAAATCGCGGTGTTAATTTTGAGTTTGATTATAAACTCAGACCGGGCTTGGTTTCTAAAACGAACGCACTGCACATTTTAAAATCAATGGCAGTGGTGTAGCGGCTTATGTATTTGTGAAAATTATTCTAGCAACACTTCCAACCTTATATTCTATTTATTTTTTAAACGTTTATTTACGTCGCGACAAGGGTTCGGTGAATACTGTTTTGGTGTCAACCAAACCGGTGGTTATTGATAAACGTAAAATAACCGGAATTGCCGACACCGTATTTTTACTCAATCGATTCGGCTTACGCTATTTTTTATTTTTGGCGGCCAATCAATCGTTAATGGCGAAAATTCATCAGCAAAGTAAAGCGTTTGAGTCTGTACACGATAATCTTTGGAGTTTAGATAAGCTCGCCTATCATTTTGGCTTTGATGTTATTACATCGAATAATTTTAATTCTGAAGCCTGTATCAGAGAGTTGAGCTCTATCAACCCTGATCTTGTGGTCGTTAATGGTTGCGATCAAATTTTAAAAAAACCGTTTTTAAATGCCGTAAATAAAACTGTGAATATCCATCCATCTTTTTTGCCAGATGATCGCGGCGTTGATCCGATATTTCAAAAATATCTACGCCAAGCCCATGAAGTGTCGGTAAGTTTGCACGAAATTACCGAGGCAATCGATGAAGGGCCTTTACTGATACAAGATCTTCATAGCGCTCAAAAACACGATAGTTATCTACAGTCTTCAATGGCCCATGGCCGTATGGCATCAACGCTGTTGAAGCAGTATCTACAAAACCCGACAGAAGCTAAATCACAGCAGGCCGAAATACAATTCCCGTACAAATCTTGGCCCACCACAGACGACTTGAAGATTTTCAATAAGAAGGGTTTAAAGCTGATAACCAAGCAAGCTCAACAGGAATTGTTGAGCTTTTCGGTTTAAGGCAGAAATTACTTGAGCGAGACGGGATTAGCCGAACAAAACAATCTTTAGGTAGGGCAGCATAAACGCACTAAAGGTACCGGTTAAACCCATTCCCAAACCCGCTAAAGCGCCGCAGCGAACGCTGATTTCAAAACCGCGCGCCGTACCCACGCCGTGGGCCAGCACCCCCAAAAGAATACCTTGCAAACGATCGTCGGTAAGGCCAGCTATTTTAAAGATGGTTGGCCCCATTAGCGCACCGGCAATACCGGTAAAAAGTGTTACGGCGGTGATGAGCGATACTAGGCCGCCTAGATTTTCGGTAACACCAATGGCAATTGGACTGGTTACCGACTTCGCGAGCAAGCTCACCAGCACCTGTTCGTCGGCACCAAACAACCACGCCGCACCCAACGCCGTTAGTGGCGCAATCACTGAACCTAGAGCAATGATAACCAACGCAGGTACGGCAATACCGCGCAGGGTTTTTAGTTCATTGCGCAAGGGCACTGCGAGCGCGACCGTTGCCGGACCTAAAAAGAACAACAGTAATTCGTTGTTTTTAAAGTAGGTTGGGTATTCGTGGGGTGTTAATAAGATAAAGCCAACAATGATTACGGTACCCATAACCACCGGGTGCATCCACGCTTTGCGACCGACTTTTTCGTAGCAAATCAAACCCACCTGAAAGGCTAATAGGGTGAGCGTTACGTTAAACAAAGGCGACGAAAAGAGCGCATCGACGGCGCTGTCAAAACTCATGGTCTACTGATCCAACGTAAAATAAGTGCACAAATAAACAGAGCTACCGCGGTACCTAAAACCATGGCCGCCAGTAACGCCGGCCACTGTGAAAGAATGTTTTCAGGCAAAAAGAACAAGCCAACACCCGCTGGTAAAAAGAACAAGCTGAGGCTTCGCACAAGGCCATCGGCAACTTTTTGCAACGGCTCAGGTGTGGGCATGAACAACAGGTAGATAAATAACAATAAAAGCCCAATTACCGAGCCTGGAATGATCAGGTTAAACCAGCGGACCAATAGCTCGCCCAAAGCCTGAAAAATAAATAAAAACAGAAAACCTTTGATTAACACACGTTACTCAGTTCCGGCGTAATAGCTGCCAGAGATTAAATAATACCAAACCAATGAACGCGACCAGTGTCCAGCCGGGAATACTAATTCCCAAAAACGTCCATGAAATTTCTGCACAGTTGCCGTCGCCGCGTAACAGTAACGTCAGTGCTTCTTGTAGTGGGAACGCATCCAAGAGGTAGTTCAGCGATGGCCCGCACGCCGGTGCTTGGCCTTCGGGAAGGCTTTGCAACCAAAGCTGGCGAGAAGAAAAAAATCCGCCCGCAATCGAGCTTAAGATTCCCAACACTGCCAGTGTTCGACGCGCCCAAA
The DNA here is from genome assembly GCA_937864365.1 of uncultured Alteromonadales bacterium. Taxonomy (GTDB): domain Bacteria; phylum Pseudomonadota; class Gammaproteobacteria; order Pseudomonadales; family Cellvibrionaceae; genus Sessilibacter. Next base: position 29,645 of record CALMJT010000149.1, read on the forward strand.
CTGGGTGATGTACGGCAACTGCAATGAGCGCCCACAATCCAGTGGCTATAATGAATACACGTTGGGTGATACACAACGCGCAAGGAACAAGACCCATAAAGTACTGCATGTACAGGCCGACAAGCATTAAACCAACACAGCCCAAAAAGATGATGAAGTTGGTCAGCCGAATTCCCGGTAACCATGCAACAGACGCAGACAAGCTAAATTCTCCTAACAGTGGCAACAGGCGTAAGCCCGTTACAAAATTAATTCAAGTCGAGGCCAATCATGAACATTAGCAACCGAATTTTAACGACAATGGCCTGCGTTTGGATGGGCTACGCAGGTCTGGCATTCGCCGAAGACGAAAAAGAGGCCGAAGGCGAGGTGGCTGAACCAATCGCCGCCATTTACGTGCCTCTAAAACCATCGTTTGTCGTCAATTACGGCGGTGCCGATAAGTTACGTTATATCAAAGCCGATATTACCGTGCGTGTAAAAGACACCATCACCGCAGATCAAGTCCGTCATCATTTACCGTATTTACGCAACAACATTGTTTTGTTGCTGAGCAAGCAAACCGATGACACCATCACCACGCAAGCCGGTAAAGAACTACTCCGACAAGCCGCCTTAGAAGAAGTGCACTCTGTCATGGCTACCGAAGAGGGCGAAAGCGGTGTTGTGGATTTGTACTTCGATAACTTTATTGTCCAGCACTAAACCGTTCGGCACTGGATTGTTCAGTACTGGATTATTCAGCGCTAGATTGTTCGGTATTAACCTTTGCCATAAGCATAACGATTAAACCGTTATTGCTCGGCAATGTACAACGATCAAAACTTGAATCACTTGGTGAAAGAAGTTAACGACTAGCCGCTTTTGCTTTTTTGCGAAGCTCGGTTACCACTTCACCACCAATACCCCAGTTGTCGGTTTCAACTTCATCGATAACAACCACAGTGGTAGCCGGATTTTTGTTGAGGGTGGTACGCAATAACTCGGTAACACCGGCGATTAACTCGGCTTTTTGTTCTGCGGTTGCCCCTTCGCGGGTTATTTTAATGTTCACATAAGGCATGATGACTTCCTCTACTGCTTGCTTTTAGATAGCTGCGCCAATAATTACGACGCTTTTAGGTAAACCCTAAGTTGTGGCGGCAAGCTGTTCCTTGCGTTCCAACAGCTTTAAACCAATAAATAACACGCACCCCAAGCTCATAACGACGGCGGCAAAATACAAACCCGAGGCGTAACTGCCGGTTTTTTCGGCCAACAAACCCGTCATGGCAGGGCCAAGTATCACCGCAAAACCGTAGGCGACTGTCATCTTGCCCATCATTTTGGCGGGACGACTTGGAAAGTAGCGGCCACTCATGGTCAACACCAAACTTACGAGCGCGATAAAGGTAGCGCCAAATAACGCGCAACCGATAAATGCGAAGGTAAACGTGGGAATAAGAACCGGTAATAAAATACCCACAACGTGAATGACCGAAACCCAAATCAACGTCATCACATAACCAATGTGCCGAGCGACGATATCCCAAAGAATACACGCCGGTGCTGCGGCAACCCCCATAATCATGAACGCCCAACTGCCTAAGCCTTGCAATCCGGGTAGTTCTTCAATGATGGCAACAATAAAAGTAATGCTCACCACGTAACCAATTCCGGCGCAGAAATAGGCCACCAAAAATAATCTGAAAAACCCAGGGCTTGGCGGACTGTCTTGCGCAGTCGCTTGCTTGGCTTTGGCATTGTCATCGGGCTTGGGTAACCAAATCCAAGCGATAAACGCCAAAACTACCGAAATAACCGTTAATAGAAGCCATTGCTGGCGCCAGTCAAACAGGTCACCCACAACCTCAACCAACAGCGCTGTAAACACCACACCAATACCAACGCCCGAAAAGTGCACACCAAGCTCTGGACGAAGTTGTCGGTTGGTTCGCCAATTTAAAATCAGCGCAGAGGCCAAGAGCATTCCTGCGGTACCGCTGAGTCCGGCTAAAAAGCGGAAGAACATCCACAGCCAAAAGTTTTCGGTAATGGCCATGCCAGCCGAACTGATAACCGCCAGCAATAAACCAATGCGATAGAAAAGATCTTTGGTGGCTAAACTCTTGACGCTAGCAGCTATAAAAGCACCGCACAGATAACCCAAATAAATACCCGAGGCCAACCAACCGCCTTCGGCCAAACCTAATCCGGTTTGTGACTGCATAATGGGCAATAACGGCGTGTAGGCAAATCGAGCGATGCCTATGGTTAGCAACAGACTCGCAATTCCAGCACCCATGACTCGCGACTGTTCGCTCAATACAACCATTTACAAACACCTTTCAAATTCTTGCGCAAACAGTAATTAAACGCTTTAATCTCTTCAAGCGAATTATACAGATGTAATTATTCTCTAATTGAGATACTTAAGTTTTCAACGAGTTAACATCATGGAAATACAGGCCTTACAAACCTTTCTTGCCGTTATTGATGAGGGCGGTGTGCTAGCGGCCTCTAAAGCACTGCATACGGTTCAATCCAACGTCACCAGTCGCATTAAGCGTTTAGAACAAGAACTTGGTACCGAGCTGTTTTATCGCAGCGGCCGTGGTTTGGAGCTGTCGCCCAGTGGACGAGAACTCGCCAAGCATGCTCGCGAACTCATTCAAATGGAAAAACTCGCTTCTTTGGCGGTAAAAGAGGTGGGTTACAATCGCGGTGAAATTCGTATTGGCACCATGGAGACCTTTGCGTCCTATCGCTTACCTCTCGCCCTAAAAGAATTGCGTAAAGCTCATCCGGGTATTCAGATTAAAATCGAAACCAACACCTCGCAAACACTCATCAACAAGGTGTTACAACATAAGCTTGATTGCGCGTTTATCGGCGGTCATTACGAAAATCCAGCGTTAAGCACCGATGAAGTTTTGGTGGAAGAACTGGTACTGGTGCGTGCCAAGCACGACCAAAATCCCGATACACCGTTGATGCTGTTTCGCGAAGGGTGCACCTATCGAGATCGCGCTTTGCAGTGGCAGTCGTTATATGGAAAACAAACTCAAGAAATCTTAGAGCTTGGCACACTCGACGGCATTTTAGGTTGCGTGAGCGTGGGTTTAGGTCTGACGCTAATGCCAAGCTGGGTGGTGGAATCGAGCCGCTTTCGAGACGAATTAATTATTGAGCGCGTTCCTAAAAGTCTCGCTCTAGTACCAACACTGATGATTTGCCATCAGCGTGAAACCGACTTAGCCGCATTAACGACACTTCGCCAAGCGGTTATCGGCCAAGGTATTTCCAAACCTCACTCCGTTGAGACTCAACAATCCGCTGTGGCCTAATTTGTTACTGGCCTAATTTATTACTGGATTAGTTTGTTACTGATCTAGTTCGTTACAGACTTTTCGTTACTAAGATTGCCAAGTTTCGCTAAACTGCGCACCAACAATAATGTCGCTTAACGTTGGAATGGTGTTATGAAATTAATGGTAATTGCTGTGGCTCTGATTGGAATTACACTCGCAGGCTGTGCACCAGAGGTGGGTAGCAAAAAATGGTGTGAACAATTGAAGGAAAAGCCCAGCGGCGACTGGACGGTAAACGAAGCCAAAGACTTTGCTCAATACTGCTTGTTTAAATAGAGACTCAAATAGAGCGCTCTACAGAATAGTTAACCCTTAAAGTGCTCGGGCAGCTCATTAAGATGTTGCCGGGCACGTTGTTGCAACATAGGAAATAAAGCGTCAAAACCTTCTGCGATCTCGTCGTAATGCTGCAAAAATGCAACGAAGGCTTGATCCAATCCCAAGGGTCTTCGGCGACGCATCTCCATGCTATCCACAATTCGACCTAGTCTGGGAAGATTTCCGTAACCCGCCAACAGATCGGTATTTTGTGCGTGTTGCAGCCAAATCTGCGCAGATTTCGGTAAAATCAACTCAAATCGCGACAAATTTTGATAAAAATCTTGAGTAAACGATTCCAGAGTTTGATCGTGAAATTGCGACCACTGCAAACACAGAAAATGATCGATCGCCAAATCGATAATGATGGGCGCAATGCGACGATGCTTTACCCCCAACTTTTCGGCAATCGATTTGAAGGTTGAATCTTGATCGGACCAAGCATCTAGCTTGCGATGCAACCAAATGCCCTGCTCAACGGCTAAAGGCCAAGCGCCGGTAAGCGGCCCTTTAACAAAATCACCAAGAAATCCGCCCACTTGATGATCTTCAAGATCGCCAGATACTAAAATGTGGGCAAGATAATTCACGGCTTAACCAGCGGCTAACAACCTAATTACGCGCGTGCGCAAAAGTCGTATTGGGCGTAATAATCGCTTAGGTATTCATCAAAGCCTAGATCATCTTTAACTTCGATGGTGGCTTGCTCCAACAGAGAAGATTCAGCCATGGCCTGTAAGCGTTCATTGGCAGAATCATCAATACCCACCCGCTTAAAGTACTGTGAATGCTGCTGAGCGAGCTCCATCGTATGTTCGAAGAAAGTCTGGTTGTTTTCACGCATATTGCGCAAAACTCGCGCAGAAGGCGTAAGTTCAGGATCTTCAATCACCGCAGATTGCGCTTTAAGAGCACTCATGTAGCCTTGATTGCCGCAGGAAAGATCTAACAACTCCGCTACCGGCTCCATGGCTGTTAACAACTCTTGGCCCCATTTGCGCAGCGGCTTTTCGTCGCCATTATCAATCAGCTTAATGGCAGGATCACGGCCGTTATAAACCGTCCGTTTTTGGTTTTCTTGAATGGCACGGAATTCCTGTTCGAAGGTTTGAGGGCTTGGAGTTAACAAGCAATACAACAAGAAGGTATCTAAGAACAACATCTGATCGCGCGAAATACCCAGCGGCTCATAAGGGTTTAAATCCAAACAGCGCACCTCTAAGTATTCAACACCACGATAGAACAACGCCGTTAAAGCAGTTTCATCTGTACGCGCCGTGCGCTTGGGACGAATGGAACTGTAGAACTCGTTTTCGATTTGTAACAGCGAAGTATTCAACTGCAGATATTCACCGGTCTCGTCTCGGGTACCAATATTTTGGTAACCCTCGTAAGGGGTGTTGATTGCTCGACAAAGCGTGCGAAGATATGAACGTAAATCGTTGTAATCAACCAACAAGCTGGTTTGAGCGTCGCTTTGGTAGCCCAAATCACCCATGCGAAGCGACGTCGCATAGGGCCGATAATAGGTTTTGCCCTTGTCATCAAATTTCTCTAAGCAGTGGTTTTTATCTTCAACAAAACAACCACACACCGCAGGTGATGCGCCAAACAAATACAGTAACAACCAAAAATAACGGCGGAAGTTGCGAATTAGGTCGAAATAGCGGTTGGTTCTGAATTCTTGTAAATCCAGTTTTGATTGCTCTAGGCCGTGTAAATGCGCCCAGAACGGGCTTGGCAGTGAAAAGTTGTAGTGTATGCCAGCGATGGTCTGCATTTTACGGCCATAGCGATGACCCAGCCCCAGCCGATAAATGGTTTTCATGCGGCCAACGTTGGAGTTGCCATAAAGAGCGACCGGAATATCTTCATCGTCTTCTAAAAGACACGGCATACTTGCCGGCCAAAGATGCTCACCGTTTAAATGACCGTAGGTAAACTGATGCGTTGCCATTAGGTTTTCGATAACCGCACCAACCTGATGAGAAGGCGGAGTAATGAATTCCAACAATGACTCGCTAAAATCTGTGGTGATTTGCGGGTGGGTTAATGCCGACCCCAATTTTTTAGGATGCGGAGTTTGGGCCAGTTCACCAGCCTCCGTCACGCGTAGACTTTCTTTTTCTAGGCCACGCAAAATGCCATACAAAAGCGGAGAGTTTTCAGGCTTTTTAAGATCGTTAAGAAGTTTGTCGAACGTAGCCAAGAGGCCTCCTTAATCGGCTTAATTCAAAGCCGTTGTTACAAACACTACCCGCTTACCGAGATTATTTATGCGGTTTGCTCGGCAGTAATTTCAGTGTATTCATCAGGGTCACACGACTCAGCCTCAACGGTATCGGTTTCGTCGGTCGTTGAGTCTGCACCAGCGTGGTTTTGATCAGCAACGAATTCTATAGTCTTATCACCAAAATCTTGAACAAAAGTTTGTTCCAATACGAATTCATTGTTGGTTTTTTCATCACTAACAGATTCCGTGCCGGTTTCTTCTGCCACTGCGATCTCTTCATCGGATGCGGCAACTATCGAGCCCTGCTCGGGTAAATCAGAGATCCAACTCGGATCAACAACAGGCACACCCTTTTCTGTGGTCTCGGTCTCAACAATGCTAATACGTTGACTATAATCGCGAGCACTTACCTCAAAAACTTCGTTAACCGCCTCATCTTTATTAACGGCACGAAATAGCCCTGCGGGCTCACGACCACTGACCCATAACCCCTGACGATTGAGGAAAAATCCTTGGTGATTTTGCAAAAGGAAAATTTTACTCATGATGTGCTCCTAAACTAATACGTCAGCTGGGTAATCGGAGTTATTATATTAACCGATCGGTTTTTGGAGAAAACCTCCGCTCTAAAGCCAAAATTTGAGCAGGATCGCTTAAATGGTGGCACCCAGCTTGATGTTTTTCGACTTTATACCTGTAAATTAGTGACGCCAAACCGTCATAATTTTGTAGCATTATGCGTCGGCCAAAAGTGAATTGCTAAAGCAATAACAATTTGGCTGCCAATATTTGCTAACGATTATTTTAGCGTTTTTCAAAATTTCGGTGCACAAGTGCCTAATATTTTAAGAGTCGTCGACTTCTCAAAAATGATTATTTTTTGGGCGACCACTGAAACAATACTTAAACTAATTACTGAAAAAGTAATTATAAACAACGGTTTTTTAAGGATGGCAGTAGAAGGCCGCAATCGATAACGGGTATTATGGATTGATTGAGTTCGTCATATGAACAAATCAATAAGTTCCGTTTTTATCACAGCGAGAACCAAATTTAATTTCTACCATCTGAGCTGGGACTCAGAGAAGCTATCATTTTTTGTACAACGGTAATTCAAAAACCAACACCTAAACTTGCAACAGAAGCTCAGACATGAATCAAGCAGTTAGTCATCTACCAGCGATACTTAAGCAAAGCTTGGGCAAGCCCAGCACGCTGATATTGGCTCGCAATATTTTGGTGGTGGTATTTCTACTTTGGGCTTGCAGTAACCTTGCAAATCTATTTTGGGCCTTATTACCTGCACCTACTCTCCCAGAACCGTCATCGGCGGCTCCTAGAAATGTGGTTATTGAGGTCAATACAGGCGCAAATCAAGGCTCAATCGATATTGAATCTTTAGCCGCTATTGAATTGTTTGGCTCTGTTGATGCCACAGCAGCAGTTGAAGAGGTTGCTCCAGTCGCCACCGATATCATCGAAGATGCTCGCGAGACCTCTCTGAACCTAACATTGAAGGGTGTTATTAAAAGTAGCATCCCAGAAAACTCTGAAGCGTTTATCGCCCATGCGCGCGACGAAAAAGCGTACAAAATTGGCGATCGCCTACCCGGTGGCAACAATGTCAAGTTACTTCAGGTTCAAGCAAATCAAGTTATCCTCGATAACAACGGTAATAACGAATCTCTTCGTCTCTTTGAACCTAACAGTGACTTAGGTAATTCGCGAAACGATTCTGCTCGTAGCAATGTTTCACTGGGTCGAGTTACCCGTGACCCACAAGAAATTCTTAACGAAGCGCTAGAAGAGGCGGGCGTTGATCCCAATTCATCCACCGCTTCCGATGACGAGGATGACGACGAAGACGAGGACGGTACTGAACCTCGAGTAGTTACGCGAGCGCCAAAGTCACTCGCCGAAGTTATTAAATTTAGCGTGGCTCGTGAGGGTACCGATATTGTCGGCTACCGAATTCGCCCAGGCCGCGACAGAGAAATTTTCGACCAGTTGGGCTTACAACCTAACGACATAGTTACAGAGATAAACGGCATTGCGCTGAATAACTCTGGCAGCATTACACAGGTTTACCGCGAAATGCGTGAAGCCACCAGCGCAAGAGTCACCCTTTTGCGCGATGGCCAGAGCCAATCTATAAACATCGAGCTTGATGCAAATACCGAAGAGTGAGGATTAACGTGCGCCGATTTTTGTTAGCAGCGCTACTATTGTGTGCCGGTCACACATACGCACAGGACCGCGAAACTGAGAAACTAACCCTCAGCTTTAACGACGCTGATATTGTTGAGGTTATTCGCTTTGTTGCCGAAGCCACCAATAAAACCGTGATCATAGATCCACGTGTTAAAGGTAAGGTGCAGGTATTTACCAACGGTGAAGTTACTCGCGATCAAGCTTACGCATTATTGCTATCTATCTTAGAGTTACACGGCTTTACCGCTTTTGAAAACGGTAACGTGGTGCGTGTTGTACCAAACAAAGACGTACGCTCTTCACCCATTCCGGTGACCGGTGAAAAAGCCGCACAAGCCGGTGATGAGTACATCACCGAAGTTGTTACTCTGCGCAATATTTCTGCGGCTAAAGTACTGCCGGTATTACGCCCGTTGGTCGCTCAACATGCGCACATGGCAGCTTACGACCCCAGTAACTCCATCGTAATTTCTGATACCGCCGCCAACATTGAGCGCGTTAAGCAAGTTATTGCACAAATTGACGGCGCCGCCGTTTCTCAAACCGAAGTTATTCAGCTTGAATATGCGCCGGTTTCTGACGCACTCCAAATGATGGAAGCTCTGCTAAGTGGCGATGCGGGCAAAGACACCGGTAGCCTAAAAATGGTTGCCGACGCTCGAACCAACTCCTTATTGGTCAGTGGCGACCAGGTACAGCGCAACCGAGTAAAAGATTTAATTGCTCGCCTTGACCGTCCACAAGCCCAAACCGGTAACGTGCGCGTTTTGTATCTTGAATACGCCAATGCCACCGAAGTTGCGCAAACCCTTCAGCAGCTGCTGCAAAACTTGTCACAAGGTGGCGGCGATGCCGCTGCAGCAACTGGCGGCGGTGGTATTCGCCCGTCGGTAGAAGCTGACGAATCTACCAACGCGCTGTTGATCACCGCCGAAGGCGATACCCTCGACTCATTGTTACAAGTCGTTGAGCGACTCGATATTCGTCGTGCTCAAGTATTGGTTGAAGCCATTATCGCCGAGCTAGAAGACGTTGATGGTAAAGATCTTGGTATTCAGTGGCTATTTGCCTCTGAAAACGGTGGCTTTGGCTCCAGCTCACTGGGTGATGGCATCTTGTCTGGCGCAGGCTCCATTGCATTATCCGATGACGACGACGTAATCGAAGATCTTGCCGGCGCTATCGGCTCAATCACCGGCACTACATTTGGTGTCGGCGATTTTGACGGCGAAAAAGGCTTTATTGCACTGGTTAACGCGCTTCAAGAAAAGACTAATTCAAACATCCTTTCAACACCAAGTGTGTTAACCACCGACAACCACGAAGCCGAAATCTCCGTCGGTCAGGAAGTACCTTTCGTAACCGGTAGCTTTACCAGTACCGAAGGCAACGTTAACAACCCGTTCCAGACCATCGAGCGCCAAAACGTTGGTATCACCTTGCGCGTGACGCCACACATTAACGAAGGCGACAAAATTATTCTCGATATCGAACAAGAAGTATCAAGCTTGACCGGTGAAACGAGTGCGTCGGATGTAATCACCAACGAACGCTCCATCACCACTCAAGTCTTAGCCAGTGATGGCCAAGTTGTTGTACTGGGCGGTCTAATGCGCGATAACGTGCAGACCTTCCAGTCCCGTGTGCCTATTTTAGGTAGCATTCCAGTTATGGGGCGTTTATTCCGCTCTAACAGTGATCGAGTGACTAAAACCAACTTATTGGTATTTATTCGCGCCACCGTTATTCGCGACGACGAAACCCTGACCGGCACCACCGCTGAAAAATACAAATTTATTCGTGAACAACAACTCAGTGCTCGTCGCGAAAAAGGTCTCAGCCTGAAGAAAGATTTACTGCCCGTTGTTCCTGAGTGGCCAATCTCTCCAGAGACCGACTTATCAGGCTACGCGACTAAGGCTGCCGAACTTGAAGCTCAGCGCTTGAAGAAGTCGAAGAAAAAAGACAAGCCGCAAGAAGAAACCAGCGAAGAAAGTAACTAGGCCCGGATTTAATCATGGCAGAACAAGCCTTTGACACCGAAGAACAAACCATCGAACTAGACCCATCAACCGTGGCTGCCGCCCCGGTTGATGAGGACTACGAACGAGCCTTGCCGTTTCATTATGCCAGCGCCCATGGCGTCATTTTGAAAGACGGACAAATTCTTCATCGCGGCCGCTTAGGCCTGCCTATGCTGCTTGAGTTGCAACGTCATCTCGGCCGCGGCTTTATAACCGTCGCCATATCTGATGAAGAATTCCAACGTGCACTCAAAGAGATGTATCACGGCTCCAGCGGCTCTGCACAACAAGCCGCAGACGAAGTTGCCGATGATCTTGGCAGCGATATCGATCTTGGCTCTCTGGCTGAAGAATTAAGCGATGACCAAGAGCTGCTTTCCGGCAACGACGACGCACCGGTTATTCGTCTAATCAACGCCATTTTGTCTCAGGCGGTACGCGAGAAGGCATCGGATATACACATTGAGCCCTACGAAGACCGCGTAGCCGTTCGATTCCGTGTCGACGGCGTTCTCAACGAAATGTTGTCGCCCAAAGCTGTTTTAGCACCTTTGTTGGTTTCCCGTTTAAAGGTTATGGCGAAGCTCGATATTGCCGAGAAACGCTTACCTCAAGACGGACGCATCACGGTAAAGCTCGCCGGTCACGGCCTCGATATTCGACTTTCTACAATTCCTTCGGCACATGGCGAACGCGTGGTATTGCGTCTGCTGGATACCACTGCTGGCCAATTATCGCTGAAACAAATCAACATGCCTGAAGCGGTTTACGAAGGCTTTTCCGGCTCATTGAATAAACCGCACGGCATTATTCTGGTGACCGGTCCTACCGGTTCCGGTAAAACCACCACTCTTTATGCTGGTTTGTCGCACATCAACGATCGCAGTAGGAACATTTTGACCATTGAAGATCCGGTGGAGTATATGCTGCCGGGCATTGGTCAAACTCAAGTTAACTCAAAAATTGATATGACCTTTGCACGCGGCCTACGGGCAATTTTGCGTCAAGACCCGGATGTGGTGATGATCGGTGAGATTCGAGACCAAGAAACCGGCTCCATTGCCGTTGAGGCCAGTTTGACGGGTCACTTGGTGTTATCAACCCTGCATACCAATACGGCGATTGGTGCGGTAACACGCTTGCAAGACATGGGCATAGAGCCATTCTTGTTGTCTTCGAGCTTGACCGCAGTAATGTCACAGCGCTTAATTCGAATGCTGTGCAACAAATGTAAGCGCGAAGATCATCCAACACCGGCCGAACAACGTCACCTCAACCTGTCAGCCACAGATACCATATACCGTGCCGTCGGCTGTGATGAATGCCATCACCAAGGTTATCGTGGTCGAAGTGCAATTTACGAGTGGATTGAGATCACCGATCGTCTGCGTAAGCTTATTCACGAAGACGTGGGTGAGCATGTGCTCGAAGCCGAAGCTCGCACCCAATCTGATTCCATCACCGAGCATGGTCGCAAGCGTGTTTTAGCCGGCGATACCAGCATTGAAGAGGTCATGCGTGTAACCACGGCGATGTAATCATGGCAGCATTTACTTATACAGCTCTTAATTCGACGGGTAAAACCGTTAAAGGTGTTATCGAAGGTGACAGCGAACGTCAAGTTCGCGCTCAGTTACGTACACAACAACTCAAACCTTTAACCGTATCGTCAACTAACGATAAAAAGTCTAAAAATACCGGCGCTAAAGCGAGTAAGAACAAATCGTTTCTATCAAGCTTATTTGGCCCTAAGTTAACAGTTAAAGAACGAGCCCTGATCACCCGTCAGTTGGCATCTCTACTGTTATCGGGTCTGCCTCTAGACGAGGCGATCAATACCGCCGCCAAACAGACCACCAAACCTTCAACTCAATCAATCTTATTGAGTATTCGCAGTCGCGTTCTAGAAGGCCACTCACTTGCACAGGCGTTCGGCGAGCACCCAAAAAGCTTCGATAACATGTATCGCTCCATGGTTCGCGCCGGTGAATCTTCAGGTTATTTAGGGCAGGTTTTAGAGCAGCTTGCCGAATACATTGAGCGTAGCCAATACACGGCAAGTAAGCTTAAAGCGGCAATGATTTATCCCATTGTGTTGTTGTGCGTGAGTGTCAGCGTTGTTGCTATCTTGATGGTCTTTGTGGTTCCAGACCTTGTTGGTATGTTCCAACGTAGCGAGCGAGAATTACCCTTTATCACTAGGGTTCTAATTGGAGCAAGTAACGGCCTGAGCAACTACGGTATTTACATACTCATTGCCATAATCGCCGCGATTTTTGGTTTTAAATCGCTGCTAAAAAACGAGAAGAACCTACGCGCTTGGCACAGCTTCACGCTAAAGGTACCCCTCGTAAAAGATGTCATTCTACTTGCCGAGAGTTCGCGATTTGCTGGAACACTCAGCCTTTTAGTAGAAAGTGGCGTGCCCTTGCTACAGGCGCTAAGAATTGCCACCCAGGTTTTATCTAACACTGCGCTGCGTCATGCTTGCACCGATGTCAGTCGCTCCGTACAAGAAGGTGGATCGTTACACAAAGCCTTAAAAAACGCCGGTTGGTTTCCACCATTGCTTGTGCAAATGACTGCCAGTGGTGAGGCGAACGGTACACTGGACAAACAACTTAAACACTGTGCAACCAACCAAGAGCGCGAGCTAGAAATGATGCTCACCACGGTTATGGGTATCTTCGAGCCAGCCATTGTTGTCATTATGGGTATTTCTATCGCCTTTATTATGATCGCAATTTTGTTGCCCATCTTTGAACTCAACCAGCTTGCGTAGATCAGAGCAGCTACACGTTCAAAAACGATTTGACTGTAATTTTTAATGGATGAAGGGTTATGAACCAGAAAACGAAAAACGCGGGTTTCTCGCTTATTGAAATCATGGTGGTCTTGGTGATCATGGGGCTGTTAGTAGGGATTGTGGCGCCTAACGTTCTCAAAAACGTCGATGACGCCAATATTCAACGTGCCTATGCAGACTTCCGCAGCATCGAAACCTCTTTAAAATCCTACCGCTTGGATAACTTTGTTTATCCATCAACCGAGCAAGGCTTAGGTGCTTTAGTCGAAAAAACCTCTCTTGAGCCAGTTCCTCGCAAGTTTCCTCAGAGTGGTTACTTAAACGAAGTACCTCAAGATCCTTGGCAACGCGATTATGTCTATATCAGTCCTGGAGAAAGCCACGACTATGACATTATTTCCTACGGTGCAGATGGCGTTCCCGGCGGTGAAGGCCAAAACGCCGATCTAAACATTTGGGATAAGCCTGAATAATCGTGCCCTGCCAGCAGTTGTCAAAAATACCTCCAAAATCTCAATCAGGGTTTACTCTGATTGAGATTGTCGTCGTGGTATTGCTTGTGGGGCTGTTTGCAGGCATTGCCTCCATCAATATTCTCTCCTACGACAACGGCGATAAGCTCAAGGACTATACCGAAGACCTCTTTGATCAACTTCAATTTGCCGCGGATCAATCCCTGTTTACCGGTGAACACATTGCCTTAGTACCTGCTCTTCAAGATCCAGCCAACTCAACTGCGAGTCAAGATCAATGGGAGCTGCTTTGGTATCGCTGGCGTGATGACGAATGGCAAAAAATTGAAGAATTAACGCCGATCAGACCTCCAGAAATTGCTGAGCTAAGCATTGAAATCGACGACAAACCACTCGATTTTTATCTATGGCTCGACAGACAGACCGAGGGAGATGGAGAAGACGAGGAAGAGGAAATTGTTCCAGCGTTGGTATTTTATGGTGGCGGCGAAGCCCTGGGAGCCACGGTAATACTCGGACTTACTCCTCGCGCTTCTGAAGGCGTTACTAATTTTGAAGATCGTTACCAGCACATAGATATTAACTCTGTAGGGCAGGTTATATGGCGTGAACGACAAGCAGAAAAAGAGCTTACTGCTCAATCTGGAGTTCAGTAATGCTATCAACGAAGGCTTGCTCGACTCACTCATTCGTGAACAAAAACAAGGGCTTCACCTTAATTGAGGTCGTTGTTGCTTTGGTCATTGTTGCGGTGGCGCTGCCAGCTTTGCTCACTCTGGTAAGCCGCCAAAGCGATAATACATTTCAGCTGAGAGAGCGCACCTTGGCCGAGTGGGTTGCCCATGATCAGCTGCAAACCTTTCGCATCAATCATCAGTTAACCGGGCGAATTCTCGACGGACGCCAAACCGGCTCGACCGAGTTTGCTGGTGTTTCCTGGTATTGGGTCGCAGAGTCCCAAGACACTGCCGTAGAAGACATGATCCGTATCAACATAGCAGTAGCTGCCGACGAGAACGACCTTCGCGATTATCCCACAGCTACACTCTCAGCATTTATTTATAAGTGAAGCCCGTGACACCACGCGTTATTTCTAACTCCAAAGGCTTCACCCTGATTGAATTATTGGTGGCTCTTGCCCTTACCGCCGTTGTTTTGACGTTGGCTTCACTGGCTTTGACATCTTCGATAAATAGCGCGCAAAGCAGCCGTGAGGCTATGACAGATATCAACTCGATAGCACGCGCCATGCGCATTCTCGAAACAGACTTTAAACACACCGTTGCCAGAACCAGTTACTTGTTTGGTATCGCCACCGATAACGGTTTTGGTACAGAGATCGATAACAACTATTTGATAAAGTTTATTCGCAGTGGTCGACCAAACCCAGTTGACCTAAGACGAAGCTCCCTATTACAAGTAGGTTATAGATACCAAGACCAAATTCTGTACCGCGACACTTGGCCTGAAACCATAGACGCAACTCTCGAAGACGCTGAAGACATCGCATTGCTACAGGGCGTCACAGATTTCCAAATCTTATTTTTACCCTTAGGTTCAACAAGTGCCGAAGGGCCATGGGTCGATGAATGGCCCGAGCGCGGCACCACTGGCCTACCTATTGCGGTACAGGTGACCATCGAAACCGAAGAATTCGGTCGCATGACTCGTTTATTTACGATTGTTACTGAAATTAACAACCCTCGTAATGAAGCCCCACCCGAAGATAATTCTGGGGAAGGCGGCTCTGGAGAGGGTAATAATCAGGACAACGATAATAATAACCGAGGTAACCGTGATTCATAATCGCAGAGCACTAAACCTACCCTCGACACATCAAAACGGCGTCGCTTTAATCGCCGCGTTAATCATTGTTGGTTTGGTGACGGCTTTGGCCATTGGTCTTGCTACAACTCATGATCGAACCCTACTGCTAGCAGAGAGTCGCTTCCACGGCAATCAAGCTCAGGAATATCTGCTCGGTGCAGAAGAACTTGGTCGATTCGCGCTTGAGAAAGACTTCGAGAGTGATCGCGAAGATAACGAATTGGTAGACAGCCTAGAAGAACCTTGGGCACAGGAACAACCTTTTCCTTTAGATGAAGGTTTTCTAAAAGGCCAACTCGAAGACGCTCAAGGTAAGTTCGACGTTAATCGTCTTGCCGTGCAGAACCAAGACAACGGCACGGGCGACACCAGTCCAGAGCGGTACACATCGGATCAGAAAAGATTCATTCGACTGCTACAGCTGTTGGATGAAGAAAATCCAATGTCGATCTCAGACGCCATCGAGATCTTGCAGCCTATCATTGACTGGATTGATCCCGATGATGATAGCTTTGGTTTTAGCGGTGCCGAATCTCTGGAATATCAACGTGAAGACCCACCGATTCGTCCAGCAAATGGCCCGTTAAAAAGCATTTCCGAGTTGCGTTTGGTAAAGTCCATGACTCCAGAACTGTTCGATGCTTTGGAGCCTTACATTACCGCCTTGCCCGACAGTAACGGTTTGAATGTAAATACCGCGAAACCACTATTGCTGCGCACCATTAATTTAGAGAACGACCTAACACCGCTATCTAAGGCAGACGGTGAACAGATGCTCCTAGATCGAGCAGGTTCGGGTTATATTGGTATTGCGGAGTTTCTCGACAGTGGCGTAATTTCGTCACTAACGCCATTGGGTACCGTCAGCTCGAATGGTTTGACGGTTAACACCAGTTATTTCACTTTGAAAGCAGAAGTTGAAGTCGGTAGACAAAGACGCACCCAGTACAGCCTAATATTACGCGATAACGGCGACGCCAAAATTATTCAACGCAGCGATTTCAACTTATAAGAATGTCTGATTAAAACTGACATATTCGTAATACTAGAAAGGCCTTACACTAGCCCCTAGAAATTTAAAGACATTGAAAATGACAGTGCCAATGTTTGGCCTCGAATAAAATCAGGGATGCGTTGACCAGAGGCTCAAACGGTAGTCACAGCGCTAAATTTGAACACAGCTTAATTTGAACACAATAGAGAACGAACGTTGATCGGATTGGCTCCGAGCATGGAAGTGTATGAATAGAATTATCGCGATTTACGACAGCTCAATTGCAGGTCAAAACCCGCAAAGCCCAGCGCTAACTTGGCGACTTGCGCAAGACGGCGACTGGATGGGTCCAGCCATGCAAGGTTCTGCCACTGACTTGAGTCAGGCGCAATCGGCCGCCAATGCAGAAGTATGGCTGGCTCTTAGCTCCTGCGATCTTGTTATGCTGGCTCAATCCTTTTCATCTAAAGAAAAGCGCCACATTGCCAACCTAATGCCCTACGAATTAGAAGAGCAAATTATTGGCAACGTCGACAACATGCACTTCGCTTACGGACAATTTGAAAACGATATTGTTACCGTTGCTTACACCCCCATCGATCCTCTTAAAACCCTGATCGACACCATAGAATCAGCGGGCGCAGAAATCACGGTTTGCTTGCCGTTGTTTTTACTGCTTCCCAGAGCTGATAAACAGTGGGCTATTCGCTGGTTAGGCGACGAGAGCCTTGTTGAAGTCCGTTACGATAAAGATCTTGGTTATCTCATCGAATTAGATATGCTCGCCGCCTCTCTGGAGTCTCTCGCAGCGACCTTCGAAGAGGCAGAGCGTCCGACCGAAGTAAAGCTCTACGGACAATCTTTTGAAGATTTGCAAACCTTGCATAACCACTTACCCAATGCTTATCAAGAGATCGCCACCAGCCAGCAATGGGATCAGTGGCTGAGCTTAAGCATGGAATTGCTGCCACCCATTAATCTTCGCCAATATGCCTTAGGTAGAGCACTGCCAGTTGCCCGCTGGTGGAAAACCTGGCGCCCTGCGGCAATTGCCGCAGCCATTGCCTGTGTGCTGTATTTGGGCGGAAACTGGGTACAAATCTTCCAGCTGAAAAGCGAGCAAAAAGCCTATTTGGCTCAAGTCGAGCAAGCGTATCGATCAGCGGTTCCACAGGGTGTTATGGCCGATCCCGAGCGTCAACTGCGCAACCAACTTGCCAAATTTAAAGACAACAGCAGCGCGGGTGGATTATCCGTCACAACGTTGCTTGCACAAATTACCCCGATCATCGCTGCATCCGAAAATGTGGTGGTAAAGAACATCAACTTTGTAGAAGGTGACATGCGCTTAACGGCAGAGTCTTCAAACTTCCAGCAGATTGATCGCTTACGGGCAGAATTAGAAGGAAGCCAGCTAGTCGCTGAATTACAGGGAACCTCATCTGTTCCGAACGGTGTTCAGGCTCGGCTGCGTATAAGGAGTGGACAATGAACGCCATCAACGAATATTGGGCAACGCTCAGTCGTCGAGACCAAGCTGCACTTTTCATTTGCTCTGTAGCCATTGGCTTGGCGATTATTTGGTGGCTTTTGCTCGAACCATCGGCGAACACTCTCGCTAATCAAAAGTTATCCACACAGTCAACCTCCGAGAGTTTGGCTCGCGTTCGCGAAATGGCGCTTGAGCTTAAAGAATATCAAACCGGCGGCGGCCCTAAGGTTTCTAGTGCGCCATTGAGTGAGTTGATCGACAGAAGTCTACGTTTGCGCGGCTTACGCATGAGCAGCTTCCAACCGGTACGCGAAGGCGAAGTGCGGCTGCGTTTAGAAGAAGCCGAATACGGGAAAGTCATTGAGTGGCTCTACCAAATGGAATACGAAGAAGGGCTGCAAGCCAAAGAGCTTACCGTGACACCAACACGCACCAGCGGTCGTGTCTCGGTAAGTATTCGTCTTGCCCGATAAACCCTTTTTTTACTGGAACGTAACGACTTAGACGCACATGACTCAATCAAATATCCTAACCAAAAAGCGGCTCTGGTTTGGCCTTATTCTTCTTCTGATAATCCTGTTGATCGCACGTATTCCAGCAATTTGGGCTGCCTACGCTTTTACCCAAGCGGCGCCGGGTTTGCGTATGTCAGAAATCAACGGCACCTTATGGACTGGCCGTTCGGGTTCCACGCAAATCATTCTTGGTGGCGACCTATACAGCCTCGGTGAACTGTCTTGGTCTTTGCATCCCACAAGCCTGTTAACGCTGACACCATGCGCCGACATCAAGGTCTCGTTTCAAAACCAAAATGCCGCTGGTTTAGCCTGTGTAAGCAGTAGCGGCGCCGTAACGCTCAGTGACTTTGAGGCCAACTTTCCTGCGGGCCTTACCAATCTTTTTTCACCCACTCAATTGGCGGGAAATTTTTCGGTCATCATTAGTGAGGGTGACTTCGACGGAGAACACGTAAAAGCGATTGATGGCAGCGTGTCTTGGCGAGAGGGAGCATTTCACGATGGCGAAAAATGGTTGCGCGTTGGCAGCTTCGGCGCTCGACTTTCCGGCGATGGCCAGCAGGGTATCAACATCGATCTTCAAGACCTTGGCGGCCCAGTATTGGTCGATCTAGACGCCAACTACAACCCCACACTGCGCCCTAACGACGATGTAGGCATACTGTTCACCGGTGAAGTCGGCGTTCGCGATTCTGCTCATCCCGATTTAGCCACCATATTACCAACCATGGCGGCTTCGGTTGGAGAGCCTTCTGATAATGGCTATCGAATCTCTTGGAGCTTCTAGTCACTCGTCTGCGGCCGGTTGAACCGGTCGCATTACGCAGATTTAAAGGCTAAATGTGCCTAAGTTTTCAGATCTCACAAAATCCGTTCACTCGGTGTCCGCACAAACCGTCTTGTTACTGGTTGCGATGCTGTTTTGCAGTCATGGCCACGCTAAGTGGTTTCAAGAGAATTGGGCCATTATGGGCACCTCGGTCGGTGCGCGCTTCTGGCTCGATGACCCAGACGCACGACTGCAAGATACCAACCCCGAACAATTCAAAACACAAGTTAACGAACAAAAGTATCGCGCCGAACACATTCTTGGCTTAATCAAGGCCGAAATGGAGCGCTTTGATCAAACCTACAGTCCCTACATAGAATCCAGTGAACTGTCACAGGTTAACCTTCACGCCTACAAAACAGCGCAAATTGTGTCACCCGAGTTTGCGTCTTTGATTAATAAATCCCTTTGGATGAACCAAATTAGCGATGGCGCGTTTGATGTTACCTTTGCCTCGGTAGGGCGTTTTTATGATTACCGCGAAAAGATCGCCCCAAACGACGACAAAATTACCCAAAACCTCCCAGCCATAGGCCGCGATCGTTTGCGGTGGAATCCTCAGACACGCAGCATAAAATTCACCCACCCGGCGGTTAAGATTGATTTTGGCGGATTAGCCAAGGGATACGCTGTAGATCGTGGCGCAAAAATATTAGCCGAGAACGGAGTGCGTCACGGCAGCGTAAACGCCGGTGGTGATACGCGGCTGCTTGGCGATAATCGCGGTCGACCATGGTTAATTGGCATTAAAAACCCACGCCTTGACGATAAAAAACTGAGTTGGGAAGAACAGCAGGTACTTAAGTTACCGTTACAAAATGAAGCCATCTCAACATCCGGTGACTACGAACGTTTTTTCATTGACGAACACAGCGGTGAGCGAGTTCACCATATACTGAATCCGAAAACGGGCAAATCGAGTCACGGATTAATCAGCGTCAGCGTTATTGGCCCAGAAGGGTTTAATACCGATCCATTATCAACGGCGGTGTTTGTGCTCGGCGCCGAAAAAGGCCTCGCCATGATCAATAAACTGAATGGCTACGAAGCAATTTTAATCACCGAATTTGGCAAAGTTGTGTATTCGAATGGACTTATAGATCCATCCCAATAAGGATTGGGTCGCCAAAGATTTCTCGAAACTGGAAACACGTCACGCCTATCGCATTCACAAAGCCGCTGATTTAAGTACAATTTTCGTCATCAAAGCGCGTTAGTGTGCTTTTTGGCACTCTTTAATTTTGCACCTCGCTTATACTCGCAGGTAGGATCGTCCAATCGCAGCGAAATAAGCGACGCAACCAATAGGCGTGGAATTGGTTTTACCCAGAAACACTACTGCGCGTAAAACCAGTCGGTGATGGATATCGACGAGACACTCAAGGAATCTGGATATGGCTTTGCCATCCCAAAAAGTAAGGCAATTAGGAGAACGCAGTTCCATGTCTGCACTTCGCAACTCGAATTGGCTTCGAGTCATAAAAACTCTAGGCAGCGCACTGACTTTGGCTTGTGCCTGTACCGTCGTTCACGCTCAAGAAGCCGAAAAACCGGTTAGTGAGCAAATTGAAGACCTCAAAAAGCAAGTACTCTCGTTGAATCGAGACCTTCTGATTTTAGAGGAAGAGTTACTCTATCCCGCCAACAGCCAAGTAGCTGTGTATCTCTCCATGGATATTGGTGAGTTTTTTGAGCTGGATGCCGTAAAGGTTCACATTGACGACAAGCTCGTTGCTAGCGAACTCTATACAGATCATCAAGTTGACGCATTGTTTCGAGGTGGCGTACAACGCCTGTATCTCGGCAATCTCAAAACCGGCGAGCACCGTTTAACGGCGTTTTTTACCGGCATTGGTCCAGAGGGCCGCGAATACAAACGTGCCGCAGAAGTTACCATCAACAAAGAAACCGAAGGTAAGGTTTATGAACTAAAAATCATAGACTCTACTGCCAAGTTGCAACCGGTGTTTGAAATTAAAGAATGGCAATTGTTCTAAACACCAAGCGGCTTGGTCTTCCTGTTGCGATCGCACTGATCAGCCTATCAAGCCTCGCTTTTGGTGCTAAAAAAAAGGAAGAGCCTCTCTCAAGCGTCGCTGATTTACGCTACGGCGTTACCTTGTATCACTACTATCAAGGTGACTACTTTGACGCGCTCAGCGAACTCTATGTCGCCAAAGAGCGCGGTGGTATTTCCGGCCACAAAGATAATCCTGAAATCATCGAAGGTGGAATTAGCCTTGCCTTTGGCATGCACGAGACCGCCAGCGACATTTTCAATCGCCTCTTAACTGAAGATCGCCCCGCAAAAGTTCGCAACGCCGCTTGGCTAAATCTAGGTAAGCTTGCCTATCAACGCGGGCTTTGGGCCACGGCCAACGAATCCATCAATCACATGAACACCGACGATATCCGCTATGAAGTCGATATCGAACGCCGTGCATTAGCCGTAAATACGCTTATTCATCTCGGTGATCTTGCTGGCGCAGAAAGCGCCTTAGCAGAACTCGATGCAGAACTTGCCAAAAAAGACCCCACCGCCTGGCCTTACTATCTGCATCACAACCTCGCCAGCGCCTACGGTCGCACAGGCCAGTTCCAGCAGGCGATTACGCATTACCAGCAGGTTTATGCATCAGAGCTAACCGAAAAAAGTTTGGAACCAGACCTGCAACAGGCGCTTCGCGATAAGGCTCACACAGCCGCAGGCTTCAGTTTACTGGCGCTCAACCAGTATCAAGACGCGCAACAAGAATTCAACCAAGTGCGACTCACCAATGGTCTGGCTAATCAAGCCTTGCTCGGCTCAGGCTGGGCAGCTTATGGCCAAGAAAAATACGCCGATGCCATTCGACCTTGGCAGGAACTGCTGCGTCGTGACAGTGATGCGCCAGAAGTGCAAGAAGCCATGTTGGCCTTGCCTTACGTTTACGAAAAAATGGGTGCCCAGGGAGAGGCTCTTTTTGCCTACCTAGATGCCGAAAGCAATTACGAAATCGAGCTGGCTCGCATTGATGAAGCCGAACGAAAACTGCAAGACATCGATCTTTTACCGCTACTCAACCTAGAGGTAGATCGCAACAGCACCTGGTTAAATACCCCCGATTTAATCGAAACTCCGGTCATCAATTATTTACAACGCTTGGTCGCCAAAAATCTCTTTCAAGCTCGGGTGCAGGAGCTTCGCGATCTCACCGCGTTACTTGAAGAGCTCAAGGGCTGGGAAGCAAAACTGGTCGATTACCAAGACCTAATCTCTGCTCGTATTGATCAAAGGCTTGCCCAAGAAACCGAAATTCGTGAGCGCAACTACGCTCAAATAATCAATGATGCCGTCGCCCAAAAGTCCCGTATTGATGCGATAATCGCCAATATTGAATCAAATCGAGACTATCTTGCGCTAATTACCGATGCCGACACCAACGACCTGATCGATCGCGCCGAGAAAAGCGTCAACACCGCCAAAATTGCCGGTGATCAAGTCAGCGCTCGTAAAGCTGCGCAGGCGAAATTGTTTTACGGAATACTCTATTGGAACGCCTCGCAGGATTACCACGACCGCATTTGGGAGCTAAAAGAACAAAGCCGCCAACTCGAAACCAACATTACCGAACTGAAACAATCCTTCGCTAAAGTTCAAGACGCCAGCACCTTGGCTCCCGACATAGCGCCCATGGCGGTGCGTCTCGATGATGCACAAGTGCAAATTACCGATAAACAAACCCGCCTCAGCAACCTGCTCACCGATGTCGAAGCAGACTTAAAAGAAGGTCTTTTGGCGGAGCTTGACTCGCAAAAACAACGCGTGCGCTTCTATTTGGCCGAGACCAAGCTCTCGATCGCGCGCCTTTACGATACTCGCCCGGCAAACGGCGAAACTATCCTCGATACCAGTAAAGACGCACCGTTAACACTGCCTCAAGGTACTTCGGAGGCAGTCGATGAATAAGTTGCCTATACACAATCGCGCTATAGCTATAAAACTGCCGCAGAAGCTGGCGCTGGCTGCCGCCGTCAGCGCTTTGGTGGCGTGTAGCAGTGTTGATGTGGTTGAAACCGGCCCAACGCTCCAAGATATTGAACCGGCGCGAATTCCAAACCCAACGCTGCCTGTGCCGAGTGTCTCCATCGATGAAATCGAAAAAAGTTATCGCGAAGCCCTAAGCTACGCCGACAACCCAGATACTCGACGCAAAATCTTAATTCGTTTAGCGGGCCTTGATATGGCACGTAACGAAGAGGCTCTAGCCAACTCAGAAGCTCCCGGCCGATTCTTCGACAGCTCCATTGAATTGTACAAAGAACTGATTGAGTTACAGCGCACAGCGCCCGCCGGTGTAGAAACTCGCGTCGACGAGCTCCTGTATCAACTGTCGAAAGCCTATGCTCTAGATGGCCGTACTCAAGAGTCCGACAGCACGCTCACCGAATTGGCCACAGAATACCCAGATTCACCCTTCTTGGCCGAAGCCTATTTCCGCCGCGCCGAGCGCAGCTTCAGCGAAGAAAACTACCGTATCTCAACCGAGCGTTACGAAGCGGTGGTGGAGCGCGGGCCAAACACAGCATTTTTCGAAAACGCCTTGTATATGCTCGGCTGGAGTCAGTTCAAACGCACCGTCTACGAAGAGGCAATCGATTCGTTCACCCAGCTGTTGGATCAATACCTAAGCAATGGCAAGACGCTGGCGGATCTGAACAATAATGATCGGACGTTAGCCGACGATACGCTAAGAGTTATCAGCCTATCGTTCTCTTATCTCGATGGCCCTAAAACCATCGCCGAAACCTATGAGCGATTGGGCGAGCGCGACTACGAATACTTGTTGTATCAGCACCTAGCAAACCTGTATCTGAGCAAAGAGCGTTACAGCGACAGCGCTGAAACCTACCAAGCCTTTGTTGATCGCTATCCGTTAAGTGATTTGGCGCCTAGCTTTAGTGCGGCCAAAATTAAGGTATATGAAACCGGCGGCTTCCCAGACCAGCTTGTACCCAACAAGGAGCAATTTGTTGAGTTGTACGGTATTAACAGCGAGTACTGGCAGGTTAAAACAGAAGGCGTGCGCGATCGGTTACGACCAACGCTGCATCAGTTCCTAACGGAACTGGCCAAGTATCGTCACGCTCGTGCACAGCAATGGCGTAAAACCTTGGCAGAGAACCCTAAAGATAAGTTCTTGGTGGATGATCAACCCATTACAGATCAGTCGGTTATCAACGAATTTATTCTTGCGGCCAAATGGTACCAAGAGTTCGTTTTAACCTTCCCGGATGACCCTGATCGCGGCGAAATCAACTACCTGCTTGCCGAAGCACTGTATTCATCGGGCCAGCTAAAGGCGGCCTACCAAGAATACGAACGAGTCGCCTACGAATTAAACGCCCAGCAACGCGACGCCAAAACCGCCGCGCAATCGGGTTACACCACGGTGATTCTGGCCAAACAGCTGCAAGAGCAAGCGCAAACCGAAGAAGACAGAAGCTACTGGCAAAACCAAGCCATCGAAAGTGGCGTCCGGTTCGCCAATGTTTTTCCAACGGATGATCGCGCCGTTGCCGTGCTTACCGAATCGGCACAGGGCTATTTCACAACCGGTAAACTCAATCGCGCCATCGAAGAAGCCTTGCGAGTCACACAGTGGCAGCCACCGGCGGAAGGCCAAGTGCTTAAAACCGCGTGGCTGATTGCAGCACAGTCGCAGTTTGATACCGGCGCTTTTGTTGACGCCGAATACAGTTATCGCCAAGTGATTGCTCTGTTGCCAGAAAAAGACCCAGAGCGTGAATCCTTGGTGCTGCGTATGGCTGCGGCCATCTACGAACAAGCGCAAAACCAGCTGGCTAGCGGCAACAAACAAGAAGCGGTCATGCAATTATTGCGTGTTCGTGAGAACGCTCCGAATACCGAAATCGCGCTAACATCACACTACGACGCCGCTAATTATTTGATTGAGCTGGAAAACTGGAGCCAAGCGCGCGACGAACTCATTGAGTTCCGCGTACGCTATCCCAATCATTCTCTTGCCAACACCATTGGCCCCAAATTAGTTGTAGTTTATCAAGCTCTTGAAAACTGGGCACTGGCAGCTGACGAGCTGTTGATTGTTATGGAGCAAGACAAAGACCCTGAGGTACAGCGTCAGTCTTTGCTATTGGTTGCCGATTTATTTGAACGCGATGGCAACCTTGAGCGCGCCATCGATAACTATCGTCGCTACGCTCACACCTATCCAAAGCCTTTTGGCGAAAACATGGAAGCTCAATTTAAAATGAGCGAACTGTACAGCCAACTCGGTGATGTCGATAAGCGTAACTTCTGGCTGCGTAAAATGGTTACCACCCATGATCGCGCCGGAGAAGACAAAACCTTCCGCAGTATGTATTTGGCAGCCTGGTCATCAACAGAACTCGCCGAGCAACAATTCCAAATATTCTCGGCCATTGACCTAACGCTGCCACTGCAATCGAGCTTTAAAAAGAAAAAAGCCGCCTTCGAAAAAGCGCTAGATTCGTACAACAAAGCCTTGAGCTACGACATTCAACAGGTGTCTACCGAAGCCAGTTACAAGGTTGGTGAAATCTATCGTTTATTGGGTCGTGCGCTTCTCGATTCGCAACGTCCGGGTAATCTGGACGAGCTTGAACTTGAGCAGTACGAGATTTTGCTCGAAGAGCAAGCCTATCCCTTTGAGGATAAGGCCATCGAAATTCATTCTAGCAACAGCCAACGTGCCTGGAGCGGTATCTACGACGAGTGGGTACAAGCGAGTTTTGAATCTCTGCGCAAATTGCAACCGGGTCGTTACGACAAGCCAGAACAGTTGATTGAGGTGAGCCGTGAAATTTATTAATGGGCTAAACCTTTGCGCCAAATCTGCCGTGGCGATTGCACTCATCGCGTTAACCGGATGCAGTGGTCAACTGCCAACTTCATTACCCGGAATTGGCCAACAGCCAAACGGCACCGGTGAACAAACGAACTCACCTGAAACTGCCGTCGCAGAGACTGCAACCAACTCGGACAGCGAAACCACAGATCTCACAACTGACCCTTCAGGTGTAGCCCTGCCACCTGCAAATCCCTATTTGGCGAATGCTGTTGCCGTAGATCCAACGACTGAGGCCCTTTTTAACCAAGCACTTGCGGTTCAACTCGATAAAGACTGGACGGCAGCCGAGCTTGCTTGGCAAGAATTAATACTGGTCGCGCCGAATTTATCCGGCCCATATTTGAATTTGGGCTTGGTATACGATGCAACCAACCGTCTTGCAGAGGCGCAAACCGCCTATGAGAAGGCCATTGAAGTTAACTCGCTCAATCTAGATGCCTACAATCAGCTGGCAATTCTTAAACGTAAACAGGGTGACTTTAAAGGCGCTGAAGCCAATTACTTGAGTGCGTTATCGATTTGGCCGGAACACGCCAAATCACACCTCAACCTTGGCATTCTCTACGAATTGTACATGGGCGATTTATCAAATGCGCTTTTGCATTACGAACAGTACCAAGCCTTGCAAACAACTCCCGATGACAAGGTCGATGGCTGGATTCGCGATCTGCGCCGTCGGGTCGATCAACAAGACTCTGGTAGTTAACACTGTGCACAGGTCTCAACTTGGAAAGATCATCGATGAAAAGTAACACCTTTGTTTTATTGATCTCATTTGTTTGTGCTGTAATTGCCAACCTCGCGAGCGCACAATCGACTGTGATTACGCTTGAAGAAACCGTCACAGGTAATCAGGAGCAGCCCAAGGTTTTATACATCGTGCCTTGGAAAACCGCGGCCAATGCCGAGGAGTTTTCCCAAACGATTAGCTCACAGTTACAAGGCAGCGTCTTCGAGCATATTGAACGTGCCGAATTACGGCGCGAAGTGAAGTATCTTGAAAGCCTAAACAAACAAGATGTCGATCCGCAGTAAATTGCTAAGCTTTGCTTCCAACACATAACTTCTCTTTGGTTCTTTCGCGTTAAACGCGGAAATTTTGCATGTTAGTCAGGTAAATATTATGGATTTTTTCAGCAACGTAGTTCGTTTCTTCCAGGACGGCGGCACTTTCATGGTTCCAATCGCTTTAGTGCTTGCCATTGGTTTAATTGTCGCCATTGAGCGCTGGATCTACCTCACCTACGCCAAGCAATCTAATCGCCGCGCGTTCGATCAAATTTTGCCAATGCTGAAAAAGAAAGATTATTCCGGCATCGTCAAAATGGGCCAAAACAGTAAAGCGCCCGTTGGCCGTATGGTTGCTGCGGGTGTTATTCGTATGGCCGAAAGCCCACGTCGTGACGACATCGAGTTGGCCATGGAAGAAGGCGTTCTTGAAGCCATGCCACGCCTTGAAAAGCGTACCAACTACCTTGCCACTTTGGCGAACATCGCCACTCTTTTGGGTCTTTTGGGTACTATTATCGGTCTTATCGCCGCATTTACCGCTGTAGCTAACGCCGACCCTACCGAAAAAGCCTCGCTGCTTTCACAATCTATTTCCGTTGCGATGAACACCACAGCATTCGGTTTGATCTCAGCAATTCCGCTGCTTTTAGCGCACGCCATTTTGCAAACCAAAACCACCGAGATCATCGACAGCCTAGAAATGGCCGGTGTTAAGTGCTTAAACGTGTTGGCCGGTGGCAGCAGTGCCAAAACCCGCAACGAAGACCCTGGCGCCGCAGTACGCTAATTCCCGGCAACCGAGCAGGAAGTAACCATGTTGAAGCTCCGGCGTAAAAACGCCCAAGAAGCCGAATTAGACATCACCTCATTCATGAACCTGATGATTATTCTGGTTCCTGTATTGTTGATGACCATGGTGTTTTCACGCATTACGGTAATCGACCTGACGTTACCGGAAGTGGGGAACCCAGCAGAAAGCAATCCCGAGATTCCCAAGATTCTCGAAGTGGTGATTCACGACGACTATCTGGATGTAAATTATCCAGCGGGAACTCGCGTGCAACGCATCGAAAAAGTTGAAGTTGCCAGTGAAGAACCCGGCGAGGCAGCGACCATTGAGCATAACTACGCGCTCTTGTCGTTGACGCTGCAAGAAGTTAAACGTCGCCTAAAAGAGCAAGGCATCGAGAAAAAAGACATTTTAATTTTGTCGCAATCGAACACCAGTTACCAAACCCTAATCACCGTGATGGACACGGTGCGCTCCTACAAAGCCGTGGTGGTAACCGATGTTGTGGATGCAGAATTATTTCCAGATATGTCTTTGGGTGACGCACCCGTCAACGATACCGAAACCGCACAAGCCGGAGGTGCGCAATGAAGCAATCACTGCGCGCCAAACGCATGGCCAAACATCACAAGCGTAATCTCGGTGGCTCTAAGCTAAACCTTGTGTCGTTGATGGATATTTTTACCATTCTGGTGTTTTTCCTACTGATCAATTCCGACGATGTTGAAATTTTGCAAAATCAGAAAGACATCATCTTGCCGGAATCTGTATCTGAGCAAAAACCCGATTCCACGCTACTCATTTTGGCCAACAATGAAGACCTAATTGTCTCTGGCCAAATCGTTGCCAAGGTTACCGATATTCTTGCTCGCGAAGACCTTGTTATCGCCGAACTAAAACAGGTGCTGACCGACCTTGCGACTCAAGCAGGCCCGCTACCTGAAGAGTTAGAAGAAAAAGGCCGCCCGGTAACCATCATGGGCGATGCGGAAATTCCCTACGAAATGCTCAAACGCATTATGCAGACTTGCGTGGATACCGAATTCCGCGATGTCTCCATGGCGGTTTCTCAGGTTCCATCCAACGATCCTGTGCCATTGGCTGAAGACCCCGTTGGCGCAGCCGCGCCAGCACCGACCGGGGAGGGCACGTAATGACAACCGTCAATACTGCAATGCTCAACCTGTCTTTGCCTTGGCAACCGGTTG
This sequence comes from uncultured Alteromonadales bacterium, assembly GCA_937864365.1. Taxonomy (GTDB): domain Bacteria; phylum Pseudomonadota; class Gammaproteobacteria; order Pseudomonadales; family Cellvibrionaceae; genus Sessilibacter. The sequence goes on from CALMJT010000149.1 coordinate 58,622, forward strand.
AGAGCGACGAAAAACGGTTTCGTACCATTGCCGCTATCGGCTTGGTATTGTTTTTAATTTTCGCCATCGGTGTTCCTTTAGTACCACTCCCAGATCGTTTAGTGGACGAAAAAGAAGCGCCCAAGCCAGATTTAGCGAAAATTATTTTGGAAAAGCAGGAAATTCCAAAACCGGAAGAGAAAAAACCAGAACCTAAACCCGAGCCTGAAAAGCCAAAACCCAAGCCAGAACCTAAAGAGATTCCGGTTGAGACCAAGCCAGCGCCACCTAAGATCGATAATCAAGAAAAGATCAAAAGCAGTGGTTTGTTGCAATTTCAGGACGACTTACAGGATTTTCGCAACAAGTTCGATACCAATAACAGCAATCGCAGCCTAACCACCGGTGACGCTACCGCAGCTCAGGTAGATAGATCCGTGGTTGCCAACAAGGCCAAAACCACCAGTGGTGGCTTTAATACCGCAACGGTGAGCCGTGACACTGGCGGCATTGCGTTATCGGGTAAAGAAAACACTGTTGTTGATAGCGAAATCTATGACGCGGAAGGCACCAGCGTCAAAGCGGCACCCAAGCCCGGCTCGAAGCAAACCATCGGCGGCCGCAGCGACCGTGATGTTCGTGTGGTGATGGACAAAAACAAAGGTGCGGTTAACGCAATTTACAACCGTGAGCTGCGTAAAGATCCAAGCTTACAGGGCAAAATGACGATTCGCTTGGTCATTGAGCCGGATGGCTCTGTTTCTTCGGTGACCGTTGTTTCTAGCGATCTTGGCAGCGACACTCTTGAAAGCAAACTGCTAGCACGTATTCGCTTGATTGATTTTGGCGCCAAAAACGTCGCCCAAACCACCGTGAACTACACGCTAAACTTATTCCCCGCTTAAATTCTCCCGATAGTACACACCTCGTCCTTGCGCGAGGTGTACTTTCCCTTCATTGCTTTCGTATAAACTCCACAGTCTTCCGGCTATCGCGCTGTCGCAGATAATCAACCGTTATCTATCAGCGTCAGCGTCACCTGTTTACGTTTGTTATTCGATTTTTCCTATCTTTACCGATTTTTGTGCAACACGTCAGCTTGCCTTAATTCTTATAGCGCCGCGGTGACATAGACTCAACCAAGTAGCGTTTAACAGACCACCGAATTTGAGGAGTCTCTTTAGATGAAGAAGTGGGTATCTCTTACTCTAAAATCCATCACCGCCAAAGCCATATTTACTGCTTGGTTGGCGGTACTCAGTGTAGCGCCTAGCTACGCAAAATCGGAGTACACCGTCAACGGCCATCGGGTGGCAGAAGAAATCTCGGCGTTGTTATCGCATCAAGGTTATCCGGCCGGTGATTATTACGTTGATCAGTTTGGCAATTACGGACAGATTGGCCAGCCACCGCAAGGTAATCTGGGTGGCGGACCAGTGTCTAATTGGCAGGGCGAACCTCAGGGAATCGCCAATAACCCGTACGCTCAGGCCTACGTAAATGGTATTCAATCCGTGCGTATCTTCTGGATTTACTCACCAAGTGTTTTTTCGGGCGCAACCGGCGGAGCCTCTGGCTACTATCATATCTGCCCAGAACGACTCTATTATCGAAGTTCCGAGGGAGCCATAAATATTGGCACCAGTAATGGCTGGGCCGGTTCCGCCGGAACCGATACCGGCGGCGGTCATTGGACTTTAGAGGAGAGCGAAAATGGCCCGTACATCATTTTGGCCGGTTCCGATGGCGCTCATCAGTTTTTGCTGGAGAATATTATTCGCGGCAAGTGGCAGCAGGGACAATTTAAATACGCCGTTGAGTTCGGCAAAGCGTCGTGTTTTTAATTTTCCCGTTAAAGTCTGAGCACCCGGCGTTGGCAACTTACCAAGGGCGCTCAGACTTCACTCAATAAGCTTTTTTCGACAATAGCGTAAAGGGTGTTAACAGCAGGATTTTTATATCCAGCCAAGGTGTCCACGCATTGATGTATTCAAGATCAGACTTAACTCTTGCCTCCATGTCTTCGAGCTTTTCGGTCTCACCTCGAAAACCCCGAATCTGCGCAAGCCCCGTCATACCGGGTTTAACGCGTCCCCGCGCCATGTAGCGTTGAATTTTATTGCTGTAATACTGGTTGTGTGAAATGGCATGGGGTCTCGGCCCAACCAATGACATGTTGCCAAACAACACATTAAATAGCTGTGGTAACTCGTCTAAGCTGGTTTTTCGCAACAATTTACCGATGGGCGTAATGCGGTCATCGTTTTGGGTGGCTTGTTTCACAAGCTGTCCTTCTTCGTGAACATACATACT
>CALMJT010000150.1 GCA_937864365.1 uncultured Alteromonadales bacterium
CGTTTTCAAGGGAGCATCAGAGTGTAATTGCTGGAAAGCTATCATATTATGACCATCTTAATAAAGATGATGTAGTCACTAGCCCTCTTTTAAGGCGTAATATTCATCGGATTGAGAAGGGTTTAATTATGCGGCCAATGCGTTTAAGTTTTGGGGGTGATTACATTATTGAAACGGTAGAAGAGTACTTGCGCATTTTGAATTTGCCAAACTTCTCTAACAAAGAAAAGCTGTGGGCAGGCGATGTTTTGCGTGAATACTATTCTAAGGTTGAGCTCGTTGGTGGCATTGTTGATGCAAGGCGTAGCCTTGAAAATATCGGTTTTTTCGATACGGTAGATTCGCAAAACAGTACATCATTAAAAAATTGCCCTTATCCACGCAAGAGTGTTGTACGGTCCAATATCAAACACGAAGAGTTCCTTAGGTTATGCCAGCAAAGGCGCTCAGTAAGGTGGTTCAAGCCAGAACCAGTCAACGAGTTAAAGTTGCGTGCTGCAATTGACACTGCTACGCTTGCGCCCAGTGCCTGTAATCGTCAGCCTTACCGCTTTACTCTTTTGATAGGGGAAGATGCACAAGAAGTTGCAGGTTTTGCCATGGGGACTAAAGGGTTTTCGCAAAATATTCCTGCACTCATTGTATTAATTGGTGATTTGAGTGCCTATCCTTACGAGCGAGATAGACACATTATTTACATTGACACATCTCTTGCTGCTATGAGTTTTATGCTTGCATTGGAGACATTAGGCCTTTCAAGTTGCCCGATTAATTGGCCAGATATAGAAATACGGGAGAAAAAAATCGCGTCACGACTCAATTTACTCCAACATGAAAGACCTGTTATGTTGATGGCCGTTGGGGAAGCTTTGGAGGAGGGAGGGATTCCATTTTCTCAGAAAAATTCCTCGGAGCATCTAATGGAGAAGATACGGAAATGATTGTCAAAGTACTAGGAATCGGTCGTCCTAACCGTGGTGCAGAATTAATGCTTGCAGCCATTGAAGAGAGCGTGGCGGAAATGTGGCCGGGTGCAATCGTTGTAACCAGTACTTCGAGCGATATTTTTGTCAAAGTAATGTTTTATCTGAGAAGAAGGATAAAACTGCCATTGTTACCCTATAAGCTCTGCGATATTCCGAGTTTACTGCCAAAAGCTCTGCGTTCCCTGCTGGACATTAGGGCTGATGCAGACGTCAACGTCTTTCTTGACTCTTCTGGCTTCGCTTACGGCGACCAGTGGGGTGTGGACAAACTGCGTCAACGCATTACATATACTTTACCTCATATCAAGCGCAGTGGCAGGACATTCATAGTTTTACCGCAGGCACTAGGACCGTTTACAAATAATGGGTTTAAAAGTGATCTAGCAATACTAATTGCGCACGCAGATGTAGTATTCGCGCGCGATCAGATCTCCCTTCACTATTTAGAGGAGATAATAGGAGTTCAAGATAACGTCGTTCTATCGCCAGATTTTACGAATCTCATTGTTCCAAAGTCAGAAATGATACAGGCACCAGGTGATCTTGCCATCATTCCAAACAGCAAGATGATGGAAATGAAGGCAGTTTCTGATGAGGCTAACTACATCACTGCGCTGCTAGATGCCGTTACAAGTGCACGAACTCTTGGCTACCAACCATTTCTCTTGAACCACGAGGGTATTAAAGATTTGCGCTTAATTAAGAAAATTAACGACAGACTGATAACATATTGCCGGTATTTGACTGTGCAGACCCTTTGCAAATTAAATCGGTGATCGGACAGTGCCGTATCGTAATCAGTTCTCGTTTCCACGGATTGGTAAGCGCTTTATCCCAGTCTGTTCCTGTTTTAGCAATGGGCTGGAGTCACAAGTACAAAGAGTTGCTTACTGATTATGACTGCGAGGAGTTTCTAATACCGGTGGATGGCATAGCTATCTCAAAGGCATTGGAAAACATTGATAAAAATTATCCAAAAATAAAGAGACGTATAGAAGTGCGTGCTAAAGAAATAAAGGCACAGGTATCTCAGATGTGGGCAACTGTAGCTAGCATAGTGGAAAAAAAGAAGAGCTGAATGATTTCAGTCATTGTTCCATTTTATAACGCAGAGAGTACTCTGTCGAGTTTGTTGAGTGCCTTACAACGGCAAACACTACCCCATTCAGAATTTGAAGTCATTTTAATAAATAATAATTCCACTGACGATGGCCCTAAAATTGTGACCAAATTCATTGATGCGAGTCTGCAGTTAAATATAAAACTTCTACATTATCTCGATAAGGCATCATCATATGCCGCACGTAACTTTGGTGTGCGCCATGCAAAAGGTGAGATTTTGGCCTTTACTGATGCTGACTGCATTCCTGAGCCAGGATGGCTAGAGGAAATAAAATCATTTTTTCCCAAGCGGATAAATAGCATTCTATCGGGTCATATAGATTTAAAAATCGTAGATCGGAAAAACATATGGGAGGCGTTCGACAAGGTCGCACACATGAATAATGAACGTAAAGCGGCCCAATCCTGTGTTGCGACGGCAAACATGGCTGTGCGTAAAATAGACTTCATGAAGGTAGGATATTTTCTGGAGGTTACTTCTGGTGCGGACTATGGATGGAGTCAAAGTGCACAATCTGTAGGTTTAACGGTTGAATTTATTAGGCAGGCAGTTGTTATTCATCCCACTAGAAAAACAAAAAGTGAGATAACACAAAAACTATTTCGTATTGCTACTGGACAGGCAGAAATTTCCTCAAAAAATAGTCGTGCAATTTTAACGTCAACTTTAGTATATGGCCTCAGAATATTGTTCCCGATAAGACTTTTCCGATATACTTATGGGGTTTATAAGTACGCTGGTTTGAGTCTTTCTTTGAAGTTTTTATGGGAATATTTTGAAATTTCATTAAAACAGGTAGTTGTTTTTTCAAAAAAAATAAATTAAGATTGCTGCATGTTAAATTGGAATACATATTTGACGGTTAAAAGTAAAAGTGCTGTATTTTATGTGGTTGTTATATCTCTTTTGTTTCCAACATTTCCGTCTGTTTTGCCGGGTTATTCTGGGTTTTATTTTGCTTTGGCGATGTCGTTATTGTTGATTGTATTGCATAAATATATATGGAATGTGCAGTATAAGAGTAATGGAACTTCCGCCTATTCGGTAATTTATTTTGCTTTATTTCTGATCGTTTTAATTGTCAGTCTAATCCGCGATGTAATTGGATCGCATGCTTTATTCTCGGATCTATTTGAGTTAAGCAGGCCGATATATATTGCTGCTTTTTACTATTTTTTTAGACTCAGTTCGCTATCGGCTATAGATATTGCTGAGTCATATCGTAGGTCAGTCTTATTTTGCTCGATATTCTTTGCGTTTTTTGCTATTTTTGAAGTTTTTGGAGGAGGTGCTGGTAAATATGTTTCTTTTTTGCTTTACAAGAGGGAATATAAGGAAATTATATCAGATAAGGCTGTTGGATCATTTGGTATAACATATCATTTCGCATATTTCATGCTTATATCGACTTTTTACTACTTGTTGTCATATTTAAGGGAGGGGCGCGTAGGTCATTTTGCATTTTTTTTACTTTGCCTTTTATCTATATTGTTGGCTCAAAGTAGAACCTTGTATTTGACTGTGATTTTGGGCTTCTTTTCATTATTCTTTTGTGGTTTTATATATCGCGATGCATCTTGGCGCAGATGGTATGCTTTCAATGTTCTATTTGCCGTTTTTGCTACATTAGTGATACTGCTTTATTGGGAAGAAGTTACAACAACTTTTTCATATGCATACATAGGCCTTTCAGCATTATTGAAAAACGGAGTTGATCTTTCAGGTGAGGGTGGCGGATCTGCAAACCTTCGGTTCAATCAATTTATTTGGGTGATCGAAAATGGAGATTCGATTCCTTTGATTGGTAGCGGTATCGATGCGGATGGGGTGTTGCTAGAGTCTTTGTATTCTTTGTACCTGTATCGTTATGGATTAATTTTTCTCATATTATTTTTCATTTTAGTTTGTAAATTAATCATCACAAGCTATCGTCTTGGTGGGTATTATAGGTTGAAAAATAATAATCTATCAACGCTATTTTATTCTTTGTTTTTATTTTATTTGCTAACTCCTGTTGCGTTGCTAAGTTCGGCTAGCCATGATGTTCCTCGCTTGGCATTAATTTTTTATGGGGGTGCGGGGCTTATTTTTTTGAATAAATACAAAATAAATGATACGCAAAGTCATTGAATGCTGCATTTTTTATTTATTCGTAATTTTTTATTTGCCGCAATCTTTTTTGGGGCGTGCAATTTGTCTTTTGGTTCCGCAACCGTTAATTTTGTTGATAGATTTGATGGAAAATCATTTGTCCATCCGGGTATTTTGCTTGGTGCGTCGCAGTTACACCTTCTGAAGCAGCGTATTTACGATGAGCCATGGCGCTCTGCTCTTTCAAAAGCGAAACTTAGTCGATACGGCGCCCAAGACTATTTGCCTAAACCTTGGGCGCAAGTCGATTGTGGCTATATTTCTAATCCGGATAATGGTTGCACAGATGAAAAACGAGATTCTGCTGCGGCATATACTCAAGCTTTATTGTGGGTTGCTACTGGTAATGAAGTGTACGCCCGTAACGCGGCAAGTATTATGAATGCGTGGGCAGTTGGGCTGACTGGCGGGCATACTAACGATAATGCTGTTCTCCAAGCAGCTTGGGTGGGTGAACTTTGGCCTCGTGCTGGCGAATTACTTCGTTATACATATCCTATTTGGTCCAAATCAGAACAAAATGCCTTTGCCGATATGTTGAGGAATCAGTATTTGCCGACCATTAAAAACGGTGCACCCTGCCGATCGGGTAATTGGGAAGCCAGCACAATTGACGCAATGATGAACATCGCTGTGTTCATCGATGATCGGCAGTTCTTTGAGAAATCTATTAATCTATGGCGTGAGCGTGTTAAATCTTATTTCTATATTGACTCCGACGGTCACACTCCTCGTCCCCCATCAAGTTGTCCTTCCAAGCAAAAGGACCTCACTAAATACTGGT
>CALMJT010000151.1 GCA_937864365.1 uncultured Alteromonadales bacterium
ATTTCAATCACTTACCGTTCTTGAAATTGGCGACACATCCTTGTGTCGCGAGAAGCTCTAGGTTAATCAGAGTTTCCTTTACCGAAATAGACGACGAACAATGGCGCCATTTTTTTGAAGTCAACGTATTAAGCGGTGTGCGTTTAAGTCGTTTATACATAGACCAGATGATGGCGGAAAATTGGGGGCGAATTATTTTTATCAGTAGTGAAAGTGCCGTGCAAATACCGGTTGAAATGATCCACTACGGTATGACCAAAACGGCACAACTGGCAATTTCACGCGGTCTTGCCGAGTACGCCGCCGGAACAGGTGTAACCGTAAACTCCATTTTACCTGGGCCAACCCACTCCGACGGTGTTGATGACTTTGTGAAAAAAATCAGCGGCGGTGCTTCATTCGAGGCCTTTGAAGAAGAATTTTTTAAATCGGTTCGTCAAAGCTCGTTAATAAAACGTTTTGCATCCACAGAAGAAGTTGCCAACATGGTGACCTATGTTTGCAGTCCGTTGGCATCGGCAACAACAGGTGCTGCACTCAGAGTAGATGGTGGTGTGGTTCGAGCGTGTGTTTAATGGTTCTTTTAACGATGTATAGAAACGTCTGATTAATTTATTAGTGAATTAATCAGATTAATGAAATTTAACATGCGATTCACTATTTCAATTACTTAGAGTTCTTGAGATGGGCGATGCATTTTAATGTGATGAAAGCTCCGGGTTAATCCGAGCTTTTTATATACGTTGCACTTATTATCCGAAATCGAGATATATGAGTTTTTTATAATTGTGTAATTTTATGCCGACCAGTTAGGTCGGCGTAAAAATTTAATCACATACTTTTCTAAACGCCGCGGCCATAAATGGCACCATCAATTCGTAGGCGGTATCAAAATCGGTGGATTGGCATTTACCGTTGGATATTCTATCGATGCGGCCAGTTTGTGCGAGAGTTAACGCCAGTGCGCCCGACATGTAGTGATAACACCAGTGAATTTTGTCTTCGCTGGCATTTGGAAAAATATCCTTCAAGGCTGCAATAAATTCGACAACGCGTTTATCGAAGAATTTGCTCATCATAATTTTATTCCACACTGGAGATGTCATTACGTAGGCAAGCAATGCCAAGTAATTACGCCAACCCGGATCTTCGGTTTGCTGAGCCATTTTCAATGGCATTAAGAACGCCTCAATCACCTGTTCTAGAGTTTGCATGGACGACTGTTGGGCCGCTAAGAGTTTGTGGCGCTGGTCGCTGAGCTGTTGTGCGCGGCGATCAAATACGGCGTGGAAGAGGTCGAGTTTTTTACCGAAGTGGTAATTGGCCAGTGCAACGTCAACTTCGGCCAGTTTTGCAATCTGGCGAATGGTAACGCCGTCGTAGCCATGTTGCGCAAATAGCGCTTCTGCCGAGTCAAGAATCCGTTCTTTTTTATTGATTTCTTTATTGTTTTGCGTTGCCAGTTCAGTCATCAGGCGTTTCCTTATCGAGGTGTCTAAAAGCGAAATTTATCAGGTTTTATGTTTTTCGCTTGCCTATTCAACAAGTGTTGAATATAGTGTAAAAAAAATCAACTAGGTGATAATAATAATGACTCCTGAGATTTTTAAGTACCTTCTCTGTGGTTTTTACGTTGTTGTAATTTATGCACTGTCTTGGATCGGTATGCGCCGAACCCGAGATATTCAAGGTTTTTCGATCGGTAACAAGGATATGAGCCCCTATTTAGTGGGTGTTACCCTTGCTGCATCTGTCGCATCAACCGCTACCTTTGTGATCAATCCCGGCTTTGTTTATATTCATGGTGTATCGGCATTCTTACATTATGGTGTAGCGGCGTCGCTGGGTATTTTGACTGCATTTGTTGTGCTCAGTCGCGGCTTTCTGCGATTGGGTGCCAGTAATAATGCGTTGACGATACCCGACTGGATTTACCACCGTTTTCAAAACAGAAAGCTGAGTTTATTTTTCGCGTTTATTAACCTGCTTTCGGTTACCTTCGTGGTATTAATCTTAGTGGGCTGTAGCTATTTGATGACGGGATTATTCCCGGTTGATCAAAAAGTCGCATTGATCATAATCTTGGTATTTGTATTCTCTTATGTGCTTATGGGTGGTACCTACGCCCACGCTTATACGAATACATTGCAAGGCATTATGATGTTAATTATTGCCCTCGCTTTATTTGTTGATGGTTTCCACTATTTCGATGGCGGAATCATGGCTTCACTAAGGTCGGTGGGTGACAATTTTAGCGCGATATACAATCCAGACAGCGACCTCTATTTTAGTTTCTTCTCGGTCTTTGTTAGCGGTTTTATTATTACCTTTGCGTTAATGCTGCAACCGCATATTTTGACGAAAGTGCTCTATCTTAAGAACGAACGTGATATTAAGAAATTTATTGGTACCACGGTTGTTGTAGGATTTTGTTTCTCGCTGATGCTCGCCATAGGTTTTTACGCCCGCCTCTCTGGCTTAGAAATTGAACGACAAGACCTGGTGGTGCGTGAATATTTATTATCGGAGTTTTCTGAATCCGCTAGCGGTAAATATCTGCTGACCTTTGTGTTTATTACCTTGCTTGCAGCGGGTATGAGTACGCTTGACGGTATCTTGGTATCGCTGTCTGCCATGGTCGTAAAAGACATTGTTATGCCGATTACCGGTAACCAAAATCACGGTTTGCAGATGTCACGTTACGTATTGATTGGTGTCGGTGTTTTCTCTGCCGCACTCGCGTGGAATCCACCTGCGTTGATTGGTTTATTCGCCCAAAAAGGCGTTTACGGCTTGGCCGCTGCCTCGGCTGTTCCCATCTTATTTGGGGTTTTAGTTAAAGATAAACTTCCCATTTGGGTGGTAGGTATCCCGGCAGTTTTAGGCTTGAGTCTGCATTTAATTCTTAATCTGTTCTTGGGCGTGCAAAACCCCGCGGTATCGGCAACCATTGCGATATTTGTAGCGCTTGGTTTTGGCTGCACAGGTTTAGTGTGGGTTCGTTACAAAAGCCCAGAATTAAAATCCGAAAAAAAATTAGTAAGTGATACTTGATTTTTCATCGTTTGTTGAATAACCTTAAAATCAATTCAACAAACGATGAAATTAAGCGGTGAGTTAGATTCTTAAAGTCGGATTCTTAAAGATAGATTCTTAAAGTTCGACTCCAAGGCTTCATTAGCATCTTTGGTCTCAATAACTCATCGTTTAATTCAGTTGATGCATTAATAATAAAAACAAAAAGCTCTCTACGCTAAATATCTAAAAACTGGTTTACATTTTAATAATAATATTCAGTTGCACTAAAACTCTCTAATGGCATTAAAGCCAAAAAGATAAAACAGACCGATATATTTCCCTAAATTATCATTGTTGATTGCATTTTTATTCGCACCCAACAAAGTCTGTTTATACAGATCGTATCTTTATTGGCTTACCCAAAACACTAATAATAAATAGGTACAGCTATGACAATCATTACCTCAAATCCTGAGCCAACTACAGCAATCGCTCGCAAATCAAAAAAATTATTGCCGTTATCTATTGCTGCTGCTATTGGTGCACATATCTCTTTGTTAGCAATGCCCGTTAATGCGCAATCGATTTTAGAAGAGGTTGTGGTAACGGCTCAAAAACGTGAACAATCTATACAAGATGTTCCTGTATCGGTAACGGCGTTTGATTCTAACGTGCTCGAAAAAACCGGTATTTTGGATATCACCGAACTGCAAAAAGTCTCTCCCAACACAACCTTGCAAACCAGCCGCGGTACTAACTCAACCTTAACTGCGTTTATTCGCGGCGTTGGGCAAGAAGATCCATTGTGGGGTTTTGAGCCCGGTGTAGGACTTTATGTTGACGATATTTATTTCGCCCGTCCTCAAGCCGGTGTGTTAGACGTTTACGACGTTGAGCGAATTGAAGTGTTGCGTGGTCCTCAAGGAACTCTCTACGGTAAAAACACCATCGGTGGTGCCGTTAAATACGTCACCAAACGATTAACCGGTGATCCTGAATTTAGCGTAAGCAGCACCATTGGTAGTTACGATCAGCGCGATATTGTTATTGCCGGTCAACTGCCTTTAATTGATGATCGCGTAATTGTTGGTGCCAGTTTGGCAAGCTTAAAACGCGATGGTTTTGGTGAATTCTTATTAAATGGCGATGAAAATTACAATAAAGATATTCTTGCCGGGCGTGTTAGCGTTGAAATTACACCGAGCGAAACAGTCTTAATTCGAGTTGCAGCAGACTTTACCGATGATGATTCAAACGCAAAAGGCGGATCTCGCCTAACACCAAGTTTACTCGTACCCGACGAACCCATTCCAAGTAGCGTGTACGATAGTTTCGCTGATTTAGATACCGATAATAACGTCGAAAGCTCGGGTGCTTCGGTAACCGTTGAATGGGATGTAAGTGATAGTGTTACCTTAAAATCTATTACCGGTTATCGCGAAGGCGAAACCCAAACCAATATCGATTTCGATAATACTTCTTTTGCATCGTTACACGTTCCCGCAGAATATGATGACGACCAATTTACTCAAGAATTTCAAATAAATTACGATACCGATCGTCTGCATTTGGTTGGTGGACTTTATTATTACGACGGTACCGCATCTGGCGCCTTCGATGTATTGCTAGGTGCTTTTGATAATCCAGATTTATTTGGTGACGGCTCTAACGTTGTTGGTAATTTTGATGCGATTACAGCAGGTTCTGTCGATACCACCAGCTACGCAGCCTACACTCATTTAACCTACGACGTGAGCGATAACCTATCGGTAACTCTTGGTGCGCGCTACACGGTCGATCAAAAAGACGCTACCGTTTATAACGCAACATTATTTGCCGATGGTCGTTCAGAGCGTTTAGGCGGTGCCGACTTATTTATTCTCGGAATTAACACCGATTACAGTAATGACGATACCTGGAATGAATTCTCGCCACGATTAAGCGTAGATTACCACTTCAATGACAATATTTTGGGTTACGTGTCATACAGTCACGGCTTTAAAAGTGGTGGTTTCGACATGCGAGGTAACGCTCGTCTAAACCCAGATACCGTAAATGGTTACGACCCAGAAATTGTTGATACCTATGAAGTTGGCGTGAAGTCGGAATTCTTTGATGGACGTTTACGTGTTAACGCCGCAGCCTACTACACCGATTACGATGATCTGCAAACCACCGTACAGTCGGCAACCTCTTCAGGCGACACCTTTGTGAGTGAGGTGGTTAACGCCGGTAAAGCGCGCGTTAACGGTGGTGAGTTAGAAGTCACCGCACAAATTTACGGTGGGTTGAGTTTAATTGGCTCTGCGGGTTACACCAACGCAGAATTTACCGAAGTGATTACCGAAGGTCCCGATGGTCCTGTAGATGTATCCGATTTTTGGGAATTCTCGTTTACGCCAGAGTGGACAACGTATTTAGCGTTAAATTATTTCCACGATTTAGATACTTCAGGTACTTTAAGTTTAAATTTAGGAACCTCATACCGCAGTGCCACACGTATTTTCCCGCAGGTAGAATCTTTGGTTGACCAAAAAGGTTACAACCTTTGGGATGCCAGTATCGTCTGGAACAGTAACGATGACCATTGGTCGGTTGGTCTACACGGTAAAAACTTGAGTGATGAAGAGTATCGTGTTGGCGGTTACAACTTTATTGGTTTAGGTTTAGAAAACTCAATTATCGGTTACTACGGAAATCCAAGAACGGTATCTTTAAACGTAAATTACCGTTTGTAATTACTTAGTCATTGCAATCGGTTTGAGAGGTGTGCTTGGGGGGTTAATATCCCCCTTTTTTGACCGCGTTTTTTTTCATTGAATTTGTATTATTGTTCGCCTGGTTGAAATTGGTTGATTTTGCAAATATCTCTGACTTCGCCTGCCGTAAATAATTATTATTTTTGGTCTCTAAAGCACACTTTACGTGATTTAATTTTTGGCAAATGCATCGCATGCCGAATGTATAAAAACAACTATAAATACCGCAACCATATTGCTCGTGTAAATACACCATTGTTGGTATGTCTTGTCGAAAATATAAGAGCAGAGTGTTGTGTCGACTTGGAACTGTTATGAAAAAATGTATTGATATCGATTACACCAGTAACGATGGATTGAAATTATATGCGCGCGATTATAATGTCAGTGCTCGACAAACCATAATATGTATTCCTGGGCTAACTCGTAATTCTAAAGACTATTTGGACTTTTGTGATTATTTCAGCACCGAATATCGAGTTATTGCTGTTGACCTTAGAGGTCGCGGCAAATCTCAATACGACGATAATGTTATAAACTATAATCCATTAACCTACGCACAAGATATTCTACAATTAATACATTACCTTAATATAAACGACGTGATCTTAGTGGGTACTTCATTGGGTGGGTTAGTCTCAATGATTTTGTCCAACTTGGCGCCAGGTTTAATAAAAGGCATTGTGTTAAATGATATTGGCCCAGAAATAAATCCCATTGGTGTTGATCGCATAAAAAGTTATGTTGGCAAAGCTTCAGTATTTCACAGCTGGGCAGACGCTGTGGCAAGCGTAAGATCGGTACATGGTTCGGAATTACCCGGCATGACCGATGCCCAGTGGTTAAGCTTTACCAAAGGTTTAATGAATGAAAGCGAGTCTGGCGAGATAACTTTTGCTTACGATATAAAAATAGCGCAATGGATTAGTGATAAAGACGATTCGCCAAAACAAGCTGATTTATGGCCGCAATTTGACAATATGCTAGATGTACCGCTTTTGGTGATTCGCGGCGCGCACTCCGATATATTGGATATACAATGCGTGAATAAAATGCGTAACAAACATCACTGCATGCAATATTGTGAAATAAAACAGCGGGGTCATACGCCTATGCTTAATGAACTTGAATCTATAGCGGCGTTAGATGACTTCTTTCGCGATTTATGCTTTCAATCGACCTTATCTAAAGCGTTATAATTTACCGTTAAAACCCTCTGATCAACTCATAACTGATGTGATCAGAGGGTAGAATCAGAAATAGAAAATGTAATGTCTAATTTTTAGACCATTTTTAGGAAACTCTGGATTAATCAAAGTTTCCTTTAATTTTTATCGAAAACATTCTGGTTTATGTTTTAGTGAGTTAATTGCAAAACAATAATTAACATCGGTGACACATTTTTGTGTTGCCGAAAGCTCACAAATAATGTGAGCTTTTGTACCTTTTTTCAGCATAATACAATAATAAAATTTACACCTCTCCAAATCGTTTGTGATTTTTTAATCCAAACCTGTCGCTTTGAGATTCAATGTAGAAATGGAAAGTAGCAGTATCTAACTAATAATAAAATTAAATCTTAAAGCATTATTTCTGTTTACTGAGAGAATGCTATGAAAAAATTACTACCTACCTTGGCGTTAGGTGCCGTGGCTGTTGCGGTCTCACAAATGGCTTTTGCCGGAAGTTGGACCACAGAAACCATTGCGCAAATGCCCGTTTCTATTTATACACCTTCAAGTGCGCCGGTACTTAATGGCAAGCGTGCATTGATGATTTCCACCGGAGGATGTACCCAACAGGGGGCTACTAATACCGAATTCCGTGATCAAAGTAACTGGGAAGCCACCGCAGAAGAGTACGGCATGGTCGTGGCTGTGCCCAACGCACCCAACGGTGGCGTATTAATTTTTGGTTGTTGGGACTATTACGATTCAAACCATACGCGCACCAATCGCCACAACGATAATATTTTATCGTTAGTCTCTACCTTAAAATCCCGAAGTGCATTAAATATCGATTCCGACCAAGTCTATTTTTCGGGATTATCATCCGGCGGCGGTATGGTCAATGTTATGGCTTGTCTTGCGCCAGATGTGTTTGCCGGATTAGGTAATTCCGCGGGACCTGCTGTGGGAACTTCATCCTCTGAAGTGTCTTTTGTGGCAACCACCGCTCAAGAAATGCGTAATACTTGCTTATCTTTAGCGGGTTCAAACAGCTCATTCTTAGATACCCAAATTATGTCTATTGTTTGGGGTAGTAGTGATTTTATTGCTGCGCCCGGCTACGCTGACGTAAACGCGAACGGCTTTGCCAGTGTTTACGGGGCAACCGCCGACAGTGGTAGCGAAGTTATTCCCGGAATATCTCTCGACGGTGTTGAAACCACACACAGCGACGCAAATGGTGAGCGTGTTTCTAAGGTTATTGTGCAGGGGTTAGCGCACGCATGGCCCGCTGGAGGCGGTTCTGGAGTAAGTACTTATATGGATAACACGTCCATTAATTATCCTGCTCATTTAACCGCGTTCTTATTTGCGAATAATCGCCGTGTTGGCAGAGAGCCTCCGGTAGGCGTTAACTCATTAACATTGAATTCGCCAAGCCAAGTTGAGCTGGGAGCCTGTGATCTTTACGATGAACCCGGCTTTAGCGCAACCGATGCAACGCTGGGTGATGTCACCAATTTGGTAGCCGTTTCTGGCAATCAGTTTGATACCTGTACCGCAGGCACCTACACCATCAGCTACTCGGTGGATTTCTCAGACGGTAGCCAAGATACACAAACGCGCACCGTGGTGGTCAGTAGTCAGCCTACCTTTGATTGCCAAGAATTCGTGAGCAGTAATTACGATCACCTTGTCGCAGGCAGAGCCGCTTACTGTAACAGTGGTGCGTTGGTCTGTACGGTTGGTTCTGGCGAGCAACTGGGTTATGCCGTTGCCTGGCCAAATAATGTGGTTGTATCCGAACCGAGTCCTGGTTATTTCCAAGCTGGCAGTTGCCAATAATAAAAAAGCGGCCTTGGGCCGCTTTTTTTCGCTTCATCATTTAATTGATGGGATTGTAGGTTTTTAGAAATCCATCAATTTCGGTAAGCATTTGCTGTCTCGTATCGCTTACCGAAAGCCAATGATCTTCACCCGATAAAACCGCCGAGTGTATATTTTTATCGGCAGATTTTAATTTCGAAATCATATCCCGCGATTGCGTTGGTGAAACTACCGTGTCGTCTTTACTGTAGATAATCAAAGTCGGCGCTTTAAACGCTTTCGCATGTGTAATGGGTGAAATGTTCTCGAAATCGACTTTATTGAATTCGTTATCGCCAATAATGCCACGCCAGTAATCCAGCACCCAACTGTCACTGCCCGATTCGCGACGCTCTTGGGTAAGCATTTTAGGAAGATCCGTAACGCCGTTAACGGCAATAACACAACTGAATTTATCGGGTGTAATACCACCGGCTAAGAGCGCAACATAGCCACCATAAGAAGCACCCATAATGCAGGTTTTATTCGGGTTGGCAATGTTTAAACCCACAAGGTAATCGAACGCATCGGTAACATCGGTCTGCATTTCTTTACCCCATTTACCTCTGCCTGCTTCGGTAAAGGCTCTGCCAAATCCAGAAGATCCTCTAAAGTTCGGTTCTATAACCAAATAACCAAGGCTCGCAAAATATTGCGCCCACCAATCAAATTGAATGGAACTGTAACTCGCCGGACCGCCGTGGGGGAATATAAGTGTAGGTAGGTTTTTTCTGTCTTCGGGAGAGGAACCCAAGGGCCACGTAGCAATAGCGTTTAGCTCGGTTCCGTCTTGTGCTTTGTACGTAAAGCTCGAAACATCAGCGACCGAATCCGCCGAGATAGACTCATAGCGACTACCCAGTTTTTTAAGCTTTATATTTTGCGTATCAAATAAATACAAATCATCCGGTGAATTGCTGCCCGATACCGAGAGCACAAAGGTATTGCCGGATTCGTCAATATCCAACAGAAAAACCGACTGCTCTGGAAATGTCGCTATTACTCGATCCATCGCAGCCTGCGTATGTTCAGATAAAAACTGATAACTAGGGCGAACGCCTGAATAACGCACACCAACCAATTCGTTTTTAAAGGTAATTATCTGCGTAATATTGCTGTTGCTGGTTTGGAAAATAGGGTCTTTTTCTACGCCATCTTTTAAGGGCAGAATAGAAAGCGCTTCGATAAAGTTATCATCATGACTTAATATATACAGCTCATTATTATTTGCAGAAATACCGACAATATCTAAGCTAACAATATCGGTCTCGTGTCGATAAATTTCTTTTGTATTATTGCCACTTGTGTACGCATTTACTGTGTAAATATTATTTTTATCGTCAAAATCTTCGCGAGCTAGTACTTCGCCATTTTTGTTCATGTGCCAAGCAAATGTAGAGGCGTTGCCTTTTTTGTGCAGCTTACCCTTGCCGTTGTGTAAATTAACACGATAGATGTTATAACGAGCGTTAGAAGAATCATCATAAGCGGCCATGTAGGCAACTTCTTCCTTTGAATTTACCGCAATAACATTACCCAAAGATGCTTGGGCAGGATACAAGCCGGGAGTTTTATCGAGTAATAAAACCGTTTCACCGGTTTTTATATCAATTGCATAGGCAGCAGAATTTTCGAAACGGCCTACGTAAGAGTGCACCCGTGTGGTTTCACTAAAACGCGTGATGATATAGCGGTTAGAGCCAAATTGAAGAGATCGCAACTTGGCGCCATCACCAACATTAACGACACGTACGGGTTTTAATGTTTGCACATCCACTACAACGAGGTTAGTTGTGCCGTTGGCCTCTCTGATCCAGGCGACTAACGAGCCGTCGGGAGAGATTGACATAGAGCGATTGGTGGGTAGTCGTCCATAGTCCGCAAGGTTTGATGCCAACACAGTTGTGTGTGCGAAACCGAGATATACCAAAAAAACCGCTAAAATCCGGGTTAATAAACTGCCTAGTTCCATAAGCATAACTCTTCTTAATCAGTGCATTTCCAAATTCTTAAAAACAAGCCCAAGGTACGTTATTAAGAGGGCAAACGTAAAATAGACAAAATCGACAGAATTATAATCGATAAGGGACACACGAGGTATAAACTATAGTGTTAGTAGGGAGGGGGATTTTTCTGGTTTCCGGATAGAGAATACTTAGAGCGTTAATTGGGCGTAAAGAATGGTTGAAAGTATTTATTTTTACCTATTATTTTCAATGTATAAATATCTATTTCATAAGTATTCTAATTTAAAACGGTAGATGGCTCTGAGTAATATCGGTGATTTAAGAGCGTAAGGATATTCTATTTAGGAATCTCTGATTAACTCATCCATGATTTAATCAGAGTACAGAAATTGAAAATGCAATTTTCAATTTCTTCACAATTTTAATTACTTACCGTTCTTGAAATTGGTGACACATCCTTGTGCCACCGGAAATTCTGGGTTAATCAGAGTTTCCTTTATTATTAATGATAGTGAATGATTAAAACTAAGAAAAATTGATGATGGTATTTTAAGTTTTAGTATTTCTTAGTTTTTTATTTGATTGAGTTGTTGAGTAATAATCAAGATATTTCACATTTTCACATTTTCACATTTTCACATTTTCACATTTTCACATTTTCACATTTTC
>CALMJT010000152.1 GCA_937864365.1 uncultured Alteromonadales bacterium
CGCACGTTAAACCAGAAAAACGCGCATGCGTGTATTTCCAGGGAGGAGAGTTTGAAGGAAATGGAAATTGCCAATCGATTCAAATTCCTACCATCCTCTTGCAACAAATCAAGCCACCAGAAAAACCCGCATGCGCATGAATAAACTGTTAAGAGGCAAAAATAGTAGGTGCAACAATCTCAGATTATGGAAGATAAGATTATTTCAGCAGTAAGAACATTTGCTGGTTCGATAAGCCCCGACAGCAAAGTAGTCGCTGATATGTCTGAATTAATTCAAGTTACTTCTCAGTTGCCTCTTTCGAGTTTTGACTACTGGGAACGAGTTATTCGGTCAGAATTTTCTTCAGCTATGAGGGAATCTATTCCCCCAAAGTGGAAGGTGTGGTCAAAACCCAAAGAATTAGTAACTTGGCTTGATCTTATTAGCTGGGATGGTTACAAACGTGAAAAAGCAATTCGAGCACTATCTGGGGCTGCTCCGAACACTTTCTTTTTTTCTCTTGCTGTACGTAGACTCAGCGATTGGGTTCCCCAAGTTCGCAAAGCCGCGAGGGAAAAGCTCCCTGGGATAGCAAGGTCAACTGATCCTGAATATGTAGTTGAGGCATTATGCGTCGCGCTTTCCAATTGGAACTCTTGGGGTAGGATAGAAGAGTCAGATAAAGATATTTTGCTGGAAATTATCTGTGATAAGGAGATAGCAAAGTCGCTTCGGTCTAAGCTAATTATGTCTGCTTCAGGGCCTATGCCATCACTCTTTTCTCAGCTTGGTCGTACTACGATACTTGATGGGCAAATTGAAGAAATAGCTAAATCCGCTATTCAGCCTTCGGTTCGAGCAAAGGCATACCGCAGCTTATTTGAAGGGCGGGTTGTATGGATCGAAGGACGAAAATGGGTGTGGACTGATATAAGGTATTGCGAAGGCAGGTTAAAGCCTATCGTTGGTGAGCGGAAGCTAGAAGTTGACACCCCGCTAATAGACATACTAAAAGAGTCATCTGAAGATCGTTCATCCATTGTTAGGCGTGTTTCAGCAGAAATTCTAATAAGAGAAATGGACAATTTAGGTTTAAAGGCCAGAGCATTTGCTGAACGTTTTGCTTCAGATAGCTCACACGCCGTATCTGAACGGGGTGATTTTGCCTTAAGGAAATTAGAGGAGGCAGAGCGTGGCAATGCCTCTTAACAAGCGCATGTTGTCGGACTGGTTTTCCGCTGCGCTCCAAATCAGCCGCAAATGCGGGCGTTAGGCGAATTATATGGATCATAAGAAATTTCAGTCATTGATAAGAAATCTCTACTCAACAGTCGGTGAGCTTGAGTCGATGTTTCCAGGGCGGCACTTTACTCCTGATGGTCACATGGTGGGGAGTATTGGTGAGTGCTTAGTGGCTGATGCCTATGGATTGGAGTTAATGACCGCTTCTAATAAAGGGTACGATGCTGTAACTCCGACAGGAGTTCGCGTAGAAATAAAAGCTACCCAAGCTAAGTCGGTGGCATTCCGTAGTGAGCCTGACCATACAATTGCGATAAAAATATTGGCTGATGGTACTTTTGAAGAAGTCTTCAATGGCCCTGGGAATATTGTATGGAAGCAGTTTGAGGGCAAGCCAAAGCCTACTAATGGGCAGTACCAAATCTCTATCAATCGACTGAAAGAGCTGAATAAAAAGGTGGCCGACGATGAGCGTATATCGAAAATCGCTTAACAAGCGGCCGTTGAGGCCACTGAAAAGCGTGGCGGGACGCGCAAAAAGCGCGCGCCCCAAGGCCGGGCGTTAAGTGCATGAAGCCTTCCTTACTCGCAACTCTGGCAACGTTTCTCCTAGTACTTGTCGTACTCGGAGCAAAAATGGTGCTCAAATCAAAAACGATTGGGTGGGTTTTCGAGGGGTTTGTATTCATAGGCTTGATACTTGGGACAGGCACGTTCGTAATTTCTTACATAGCCAACCGCATGGCCAATAAAGGCGCTCGCGCCTTGCCAATGTTCCTAGTCCTATCAGCTGCCTTCGGTATCGCGCTAGGCTGCTGTAACATCTGGGTTCTTTCAAACGAGACGACCATTTCGGGTAGTTTTATGGTGGGGCAGCTCACGTTCTTTTTGTTTATAGGGTTGGTTTTAGGTGGGGTGGGCTATGTGGCGCGCAAACTAAGCACTTAACAAGGCAATCAAAGCGCTCGCTATGCTCGCTGGGACCTCCGCAAGCTGCGCTGGCTCCGGCCCTTTATCGAAACGTTAGGCGGCGTGTAAGTTTGGTATGAATAATTTTAGATCTGACGTAACAGAAGCGCTCAAAACTATCGGTTGTGAAAGTGAATCATTTTCACCAGTGAATATCGTGAGATGGCGTAATATCGAAAAAAAGATTGCTTCATCTTTCTTGCGTAATGGCGTTAGGGATTCCAAGTATCGATGGTGGTGGGAGCATCTAAAAGAACCAGTTATATCATTTGTGCCGTTCTATCCTCCTGATATGTTGTTGCGGCTTGTTCCGTCCGATGAGCAAGTTTACTTCATTCTGGAAGATGGTAATAAGTTTTGGCTATACGAAGGGTATATTAACGCGTTCTATAAACTGGTAAGTGAAATGTATCATTTTGAGTATTATGTGGTATCAAAAAAAATGGAATGGTTGCTATGTGAGAACCACCATAGTTGCCTTATTGCATCAGGTGATTACATGGTAAAAAAAATTAATGAGCATGGGTTAGCCTAACAATCACAAGCAAGAGACCAAACTACGCTCCGCCAATTTGCGGTTTGCTGCGCAAACTTTACCGCAAATTGGCCCCACTCCGTTTGGCCCCTGTTGTGGGCGTTATGTGTTTATATTTGAGAATTGATTATGTTTGGTACTCTATACAAGGAATTTATGGCGAATGAAATGAGGATCAATGTTTGCTCTATAGAATCCAAGTTAAACGAACCATTTTTTTCTAATTTTAAGATGATTGCTGTTGATGCTATTGAGAAATACATTGATGCAATCAAGGCTTTCGAAGCCAAAGGTGAGGTTCGAGATTTATATAGTTGTGTCGATAATGAGGCAGAGGAACTGATCAGGTCGCATTATTTTTCACTGTCGGATGAAATCGAAGATGAAGAAGTTTTGCAGGTATTTGATGCTCTGCGACATTCATTTTCATGTTATGCATATAATGGAATTCATCAGTTGTATACGCGTCAAGAAAATGAAGCTTGGCATCCAAAGATAACGCTCATAGATCGTTTGGAACCAAACGATATAAACAAATTAGATTCAACTATAAAAATTTATCGTGGATGTGATGTTGGTGAGTTCGATAATAACTCATACGGGCAAGCTTGGACGACTTCGTTGGATGTGGCTAAAGACTTTGCGTTTAGGCATTACCAAAGTCAGCCTTGGTTTAAGGAAGAGAAAAGAATAGTAGTCGAAACTATTTACTCAAGAGATCATCTTTTGTTTTCCGACCAATCGATTGAGTTTGAGGTGGTAGTAGACACGAAGAGGTTAAGCAATGTTAAAAAACACACATAACAAACGCATGTTGTCGGACTAGTTTTCCGCTGCGCTCCAAACCAGCCGCAAATGCGGGCGTTATGTTTTTTGAGCATCCACATGACCAAGAATCTTTTTCTAGCTTCTGCTTTGTTTTTATCCTTGCCGGTCGGTGCTTGTGGCTTTTTCACTGGTCTATTTACCACCGAAGATGTAGCTATAGATTATGTAGGCCAAATAGCGCTTGGTACACCATTTAATTCGGGCAAAAAAACCAATATACCTTTCAATTTTACTGGTGGTAAGTGGCTTGAAAATTCGGGTATTGCATTCAAAAAAGTAAACGGCAACGTTAATGGCCAAAATATTAACTTTACTATTCAAACATGCCTAGCTAGTGGTGGTAGCAAAACTCAAGAAAAAATAATCTCTGTTAAAAAGCTTACCTCAGGCGAGTACAGAATCAACTATATAAACCCAAATGGCAGTTCAGTGCTTGTAGGCAAAATAAAAATATAACAAGGCCATCATGCATCGCCAGCTTCGCTGGCTGGACAAATTTTCCGTGGCTCGATTTTGCGCTATACGCTACGCTAGCGCAAAACCGTTCCACTCCAAATTTGCCGCATATGGCGGCGTTAGGCACATAAAGGAAATCCCGTTGTCTTATCCAACTACCGAAAATTACAAAGATTTTGCATTTCTCCGTTCGCTTCAGGAAAGTGGCCTCCTCGGCTGGCCGATTGATTTCGAATGTAATAACCAGACAGCAGAACAAGTAGCTGAAACATTGGGCTATTGGTTTGGTCACGATAACTGGAAAAAGGATGGTGGTTCGTTTGTACAGTTTGGCCAAGATGGTAGCGGGTCGCTATATTGTCTGTGGCTCTACCCTGGCTTAACAGGTGAAGCTCCTATTGTGTTTTTTGGTTCCGAGGGTGAACGGTCGCTGGTTTGTGGCAGTACTCGGGAGTTCGCAGCATTAATTACGTCTGGGTTGTTACCGTTCGAGGGTGGTTGGGTCGAACCCTCGGAAGAGGATCTAAACGAAATCGATTGGGGTGTCTTAAAAAAATTGGGTCTTGAGCACACTAAAGGTTTGGTGGTGAAACCAGAGCAATGCCAAGAATCTGCAGAGACTAAGCATCCATCCTTTGAGGGGTGGGTATCTAGGCATGTCGGCTAACGCGCCTAACAATGCGCTCAATGCCGCTCACTGATCTTCCCCCGCTTTAACGGCACCTTTTGACGTTACAGAAGGTGCCCAATGCCAGCTTGTAAGAACCAGAAAAAGACAAAGCAGTACTCTCTGGAATTCAAGCGATAAGCCGTTGAGATGAGCCTGGAAGAAGACGTTCAACTACAGGAAGTCGCAGCCCGTTTGTAACCCTCCCGGATTCGTTCCGCTCATTGTCAGAAGTTATCCGGGTTGGTTACTTGTCGAGCGGTAGTCGGCGCTGGCGCAGTTGTATTCCGTGTTTTGTGGCAGGTTGGCGGTAATGTCGAACCAGGGCGCTTTACTGCCAATCAATACGTGGCGTTTCAGATGTCTGTATGAATAAACAGTAAAATCAGGCTAAAGAAAAAATTCATGCCCGTATTTCCAGAGCGGTTGCGCGTTTTTTCGGATGCTGTTAGCGTAATCCCATGAAGTTCAAAGGTTTTTCGATTTTGGCGCAGAATTAATGCGCACGTTAAAGCAGAAAAACGCGCACGCTCGTTTTTCCAGGGAGGATGGTTTTATGAAAATGGAAATTATCAATAAATTCAAATGCCTGGCATACCTTCGCAACAAATCACGCTGCCAGAAAAACGCGCATGCGCATGAATAAACTGTTAGGCACTTCAAATAGGCGACCCCTATGAAAGCGTTAGTAATACTCATATTTTTTGCTGGTTTTTCGTTGGAAGTCTTTGGGTATGAGAACGAGCGTGTTTTTCTAGAAGTCCCGGTTGTAAAACAGGGAAAGCAGATGTGTGGGCCTGCGACACTTCAAATGATTTTTCAGTATTGGGGAGAAAGTGACTATAACCAATACGATATAGCGAAATCGATGTTAAACCAGTTTTCAGTTTCGCAACGTTACATAAAATCAGGAATATTGCGCGGCACTCCAATTGATTGGTCAAAATACCCGGGAACCGGAACAATTAATATGCGTGAATTTTTAAAAAGGTTCGGTCGAGTTAAAAATATAATGCTTGAGAATGAACCGGCTTCGCTTAGTGAGCCTGAGCGCCTATTTAATAAAGTACGAGAAAGCGTGCACAACGGAGCGCCAGTGATTGTTCATCAGTATTGGTCAGGCGTGGGGTCTAATGGACATTACAGAATAGTTACAGGCTATGATGACAAAAAAAGGATTATCTATCTTAATGATGCAGACGGTGGTGTTCGAGTAACACAAACATATGATGAGTTCATGATGAAATGGAATTTTAATCAGCGCTGGCTGCACTACAACGCAATTTTCTTTGAGCCAACAAGTACTCCGTTGGACGCGACATTGTAATTGCCTAACAATTTGCTGTACTCGGACCCAACTACGCGCCGCAAGCTTGTGGTTTGCTGCGCAAACTTTACCACAAGCTTGCTCTGCTCCGTTGGGCCGGTAAGCAAGGCGTTATGTGCTATTGCGACACTCTCTTCGGATCTTTGAGAGCGAAATTGTGGATTAACTACATGATTAAAAAGTTAGCGAAATTATTTCTTCTCTTTGTGTTTTTGATTGTTTTGATTCCCGTTGTAGATCTGGCTTACTGTCGTGCCAAAATGAGTGTCGCGATCGACTATGACGACGAATTAGAGTATCGAGAAGGCCGTGTCTATCAGAAAGGGGCGGCTGCTGCTTTTACAGGTAAAGCATATCAAACCATGTGCGGTGATGAGTGTGGATTGTTTGGATGCTACGCTATACATTGGTACGCATCTTTTAAAGATGGATATCGTGATGGAGAGGTCCTCTTGCCAAACTCGGAACGATCAAATGACTACTTCTCAATGTCGTTATTTTTTGGCGATTACAAAAGCGTATATTTCTTAAAGGGTGTGCGCACATAACAAGTTGCAGCATGCGGATCAATCATCTTCCCCCGCTTTAACGGCACCTTTTGATGCTACAAAAGGTGACCAATACCGCTCTACAAAAACCAGAAAAAACAAAGCCGTAAATACTCGCTGGAATTCAAGCTTTCAGCCGTTGAGATGAGCCTGGAAGAAGACATTCCGGTACGGTAAGTCGCAGGTAACCCTCCCGGATTCGTTCCGCTCATTGTCAGCGGTTCTCCGGGTTGGTTACTTGTCGAACGGTAGTCGGCGCTGGCTCAGTTGTATTCCGTGTTTTGCGGCAGGTTGTCGGTAATGTCGAACCAGGGCGCTTTACTGCCCACGAATACGTGGCGTTCGGCTTTTACCTGCGGGTCGGTATCCAGGGTGCCGAGTGGGAATCCATACACCTCGGGAGCGGCATCGAATTTTGTGTAGATGCTGGAGCCGCAGTTGGAGCAAAAGCCCTTGTGTTCACCGGGGGATGATTCATAAAACTTCAGCAAGTCTTCGCCTTTCAGTGTGGTCCAGTCGGCGGACTGCACCTTGGCGCGGGTTCGGAACGCGGCGGCGTGCAGTTTGCGGCACATTGAACAGTGGCAGTTCAGGACATCAGTCAGCGGGCCGTTGATTTCGTACTGGATGCCTCCGCAGAGGCAACTTCCGGTGTGTTTCATGGATACAACTCCGTGTGTGGTATCCGCAAACTAACAGAACACTCGATAGACGAACAGGATAGGCTTGGTGCGTTTTT
>CALMJT010000153.1 GCA_937864365.1 uncultured Alteromonadales bacterium
TGCGATAACTTCGTCGTCGCGCATCGAACCACCCGGCTGGATCACGCAGGTCGCGCCATTGCTTAATGGGCCGTACACGGCGTAGCTATGGCCAGTAATCCAACCGATATCTGCCATACACCAGTAGATTTCTTCGCCGGTGTAGTTGAATGCGTACTGGTGAGTCAATGATGTATAAACGGCGTAGCCGCCCGCGGTGTGAAGAACTCCTTTTGGCTTACCGGTAGAACCGGAGGTATAAAGCAAAAATAGCGGGTCTTCGGCATTTACAATTGTTGCCGGACAATCAGTGCTTTGTGAGTCGGCTAATTCTTTGAAATCTACGTCGCGACCGTCAACAACAGGAGCTTCGCCGCCGGTGTGTTTTAAAACAATAACGTTTTTAACCAAACCTTGTGGGCAAATTTCAACGGCTTTATCAACGTTAGCTTTTAATGGTACCGCTTTGCCTGCGCGCCAGCCTTGATCGGCGGTAACGACATATTCAGAAGAGCCATCGGCAATACGACCGGCAATGGCTTCTGGCGAGAAACCACCAAATACCACAGAGTGAACCGCACCGATGCGAGCGCAAGCCAGCATGGTAATGGTCATTTCGGGAACCATTGGTAAATAGACGGTAACAACATCGCCTTTTTTAACGCCTAGTGATTTTAGGCCATTGGCAAATTGATTGACGCGTTCTGATAAATCTTTGTAGGTGATAACACGGGTTTCGCCGTGTTCGGTGTCTGGTTCCCAATAGATGGCAACTTTATCGGGTGATGTTTCAACGTGTCGGTCAAGCAGACTTTCTGTGACATTTAATTCGCCATCAGAAAACCAACGAATGTGTAAATCTTCTTTTTTGAAAGAGACATCTTTTACAACGGTAAAAGGCTTTCTCCAAACGATGCGATTTGCGTGCTCGGCCCAAAATGTTTCTGGGTCTTCAATTGACGCTTTATACATCTCTTCGTATTTCTCTGGCGACAGTAAAGCCGCTTCACGCATTTCTGCGCTGACCGGATAAATATCGTTGCTCATGTTTTTTGTCTCTACTAAACCCTGAAAAAATAACAAAAGTGCAAACTAGAAATTTTTATTGTTTGCCTTCCTTGTAATGGAAAAGAAATTAGCGATTTAAATTTTTTTATTTTTATTCTTTTTAACAAAGGTTTTTTGTGATCAGTCTTTATTCTTAAGCAGTTTCCTCTAGAACAGGTGTTTTTATAATTAGACTTTTGTCTAGAGTTGCACTACACCTTTTTACAGCAATGAATTTTCTTCGTGTATCGGAAAAAAAAGTTGCTACGACTTTCGTCGAATCTCGACCATCGGCTAATACTGTCGACGTCCAATAAACGTTAAAACTTACCCACACAATAAAAAAGATACACAATAATAATATACAAGGAGACCTAGCATGTCCGAACGTGCTTTTAATGCAGTTGTGCAAACACCTTACGTTGCAAACCCTAAGAGTTTGTCTTCTCAATCCTTCTCAAACGTTTTCAAAAAAAGCAAATTAAGCCTAGCCGTTGGTGTATGTGCTTGTTTGTTCGGTGCAGATACTTTTGCACAATCCTCTCAAGTAAACCAAAAGCTCGATGCTTTAGAGCAAGAAATTGCTGAACTCAAAAAACAAATTCAAGAAAAAGAAGAAGACCAAGAGAAAAAAGGCGTCATCATTAAAAAAGGCACTCGCTTTCAATATGGCGGCTTTATTAAAGCAGATTTTATTGCTAACGATTATTCAGACGGCGATCGTGCAACAGCAAGTGTTGGTGATGATTTATTAGTTCCGTCAACCATTCCTGTTGGCAACGATAATGCTCCAGACGATATTACGTTTGATTCACACGTAAAACACAGCCGTTTTTGGTTCAAAACCACCACCGATGTTGGTAATGGCCAAACAGTAAGCTCCTATGTAGAAACCGATTTTAACTCAGGCGTAGATGAACGTATTACCAACCAAGCATCAAACGGCCTACGTCATGCATTTTTAACCTATAACTACAACAAGACCGATTCAATTGTTGTGGGTCAAACTTGGAGTACGTTCTTTAACGTAGCAGCACTACCAGAAGCTATCGACTTCGTCGGTCCAAGTGCGGGTACTCTATTTACTCGTCAACCACAAATTCGTTGGACTAAAGGTTTGGGTAACGGCACTTCATTTATGTTAGCCCTAGAAAACCCATCATCAGGTCTTTACGACGGCGGCGCCGGTTTTGACAGTAACCAATTCGATAGCAACACCTTGCCAGACATAGTTGCGCGCTATAACGGTAAAGCCGGTAATCTTGATTATTCTCTTGCGGTTGTTGGTCGCGAAATTGCGTACAGCCAAGGTAGCCAAGAAGAAGACGAATACGGTGCAGCAATTAACTTTACCGGCGTTTATAAATTCGATGGCGGCGACAACATTCATTTCTCTCTAAGCCAAGGTACTCTTGGTCGATACATTGCGCTCGCGGGTTTCCGTGACGGTGCAATTGAAGCCGATGGCGATATCGACTTAATTGACGTAACCGGTGGCTTTATTTCTTATCAACATTTCTGGGATAAAAAATGGCGCAGTACTTTTACCTATGCGTACAGTACAGCGGATAACCCAGATTCAGTCGGCGGAAATGTTAATAAAACGCTTTCTAACGCAAACGTTTCTTTAATGTATTCACCTGTACCAAAGTTAACCTTCGGTGTTGCTTACGAGTACGCAGAGCGCGAACTTGAAAGTGGCGTTGACGGTGATCTAAACCGCTTACAGTTCACCAGTAAGTGGGTCTTCTAAAAAACTATAAAAATAAATACCCAATCTCTTCTTATAGGTATTTGCAGTATTTCTAACAACAATTATTAGAGGAAGTATGTATGGCCTTTCAGTCTGAAGCGGACGCAAAGTCCTACTGGAAAGAAAACATCTCTCTGGTCATCAAATTAATGGTGGTTTGGTTTGTAGTTTCTTTTGGGTGTGGGATTTTGTTTGTTGATGCACTTAATAACATTTCAATCGGGGGGTACAAGCTCGGATTTTGGTTCGCTCAGCAAGGGGCCATCTACGTGTTTGTTGTACTCACATTTGTTTACTCCGCATTAATGGGC
Organism: uncultured Alteromonadales bacterium; assembly: GCA_937864365.1. Lineage (GTDB taxonomy): Bacteria > Pseudomonadota > Gammaproteobacteria > Pseudomonadales > Cellvibrionaceae > Sessilibacter. The sequence continues at coordinate 3,091 of CALMJT010000153.1, forward strand.
AAACTTGATCGTAAATACGGCGTAGACGACGTATAAGTGAGGTAACAAAAGATGGATTTAAAAACATTAACATACATTGTCGTAGGCGCGTCTTTTGCGCTGTATTTTGGTATTGCGATCTGGGCTCGCGCTGGATCTACTAAAGAGTTCTATGTTGCCGGTGGGGGCGTGCATCCTGTTGCTAATGGTATGGCAACGGCGGCAGACTGGATGTCAGCTGCATCCTTTATTTCTATGGCGGGTTTAATCTCGTTTTTAGGTTACGGCGGCTCGGTTTTCCTAATGGGTTGGACCGGTGGTTTCGTAATTCTAGCAATGCTACTTGCGCCTTACCTTCGTAAATACGGTAAATTCACGGTTCCGGAATTTATCGGTGATCGTTTCTATTCACGCGGTGCGCGAATTGTAGCGGTAATTTGCTTAATTATCTGTTCGGTAACTTACGTTATTGGTCAGATGAAAGGTGTTGGTGTGGCTTTCTCTCGTTTCTTAGAAGTAAGTTACGAAGTAGGTCTACTCATCGGTATGGTCATCGTATTCTTCTACGCCGTATTGGGTGGTATGAAGGGTATTACCTACACCCAGATCGCTCAGTACTGTATTTTGATCTTGGCGTACACCATTCCTGCAATGTTTATCTCTCTAAACTTAACCGGAAATATTCTTCCTCAATTAGGTTTGGGTAGTACGCTTGTGGGTACCGATGTATTCCTTCTAGATCGTCTTGACCAAGTTGTTACCGAATTAGGTTTCTCTGAGTACACCACCACATCGCGTGGTAGCACTCTAAACATGTTCGTGTACACCTTGTCATTGATGATTGGTACTGCGGGTCTACCTCACGTAATTATTCGCTTCTTCACTGTACCTAAAGTAAAAGATGCGCGTTCTTCAGCAGGTTGGGCGCTAGTATTTATCTCTATCCTTTACACCACTGCTCCTGCGGTTGCTGGTATGGCTCGTTTGAACCTAATCAACACCATTCAGCCAGAGCAAGGTGAAAACTTGGTGTACGAAGACCGTCCTCAGTGGTTCAAGAACTGGGAAAAAACCGGTCTACTTGGCTTCGAAGACAAGAACAACGATGGCGCCATTCAATACAGTGCTGATCCAGCTGTAAACGAAATGGTTAAAATTGACCAGGACATCATGGTATTGGCGAACCCAGAGATCGCTGAACTACCAAACTGGGTAATTGCGTTAGTTGCTGCCGGTGGTCTTGCCGCTGCACTTTCTACCGCTGCGGGTCTGTTGTTGGCGATCTCTTCTGCGATTTCCCATGACTTGTTGAAAGGGGTAATTGCTCCAGATATCAGCGAAAAGCAAGAGCTTATGGCGAGTCGTATCGCTATGGCTGTTGCAATCGCCGGTGCTGGTTACCTCGGGTACAATCCGCCGGACTTCGCTGCGGGAACGGTAGCACTTGCCTTCGGTTTGGCGGCATCCTCTATCTTCCCGGCACTAATGATGGGTATCTTCAGCAAGACCATCACTAAAGAAGGTGCAATTGCGGGTATGATTGCTGGTATCACCGTAACTCTACTCTACGTGTTCCAACACTTGGGTATTATGTTTGTCGCAGGTACCGAGTTCTTGGGTAGCATGCCGAAAAACTGGTTCTTAGGCATTGAGCCTAATGCGTTCGGTGCGGTTGGTGCCCTTGTGAACTTCATCGTTGCGATTCTTGTTTCTCGTGTAACTGCTGCACCACCAGCAGAAGTGCAAGAAATGGTTGAGCAAATCCGTGTTCCAACAGGTGTAAGTGACGCTCACGCTCACTAATTCTGCCTCCTTGGATTACGCCCATCGGCGGGGTAACTCGCCGATGGTTCTCTCAAAAAACATGCAACGATTAATGCTAGGCTTACCTACAAATTGTTGATAAAAGTTAGATTGTTGATAAAAGTTAATTTAAATATTTGACTCAAGACCACAAAGCCTGAATAGTCGAGACAAATAATTAAGTGGGTTTTTATCAGTAATTTTTCATTGAAAAAATCAGTTCGTTAAACTTAAGAGAACGCTAATTAATTTATGGCAAAGTTAGTTAGAAGTTTTTGAGTCTAATGAACATCTCATTCTAATAATAAATATAAAGAGCTAAGTTGTTATGTTCACTAATAAACACGTTGTCACCGCTCTAATCGTTGCGCCTATTCTTGCAGTTTTGAGTTACTTTGCTGTTGGTTTTTGGGTTGCCGAACCTCCTCAAAAAGCCGAATCGGGCCAAAGTTATAAACTTGCAGAAAAACCCAATTGTCGTTATACCAGTGGTATGTGCGAACTAAAAAATGGCGACTTTTCGGTAAAAATTCTCCCACATGAGCTCCCCAATGGCGGCCTAAAACTTACTCTTACGTCCAGTCAGGCTCTAGAGGGCGCCAAGATCGCGTTGGTTGATAATGCCGCCGAAAGCATTGGTATTCCGTCTGATTGGTTAGCGGTTGATAGCGAAGGTATGGAGTGGGAAGTTGAAATCAATCCAGAGTCTCATGAACAGCAACTGCAATTGGTTTTCGCCGCTGAAAATGAATCGCTATTTTTTGGTGAAACCAAGCTAACGTTCATTGATTACCAAACTACGTTTAATCGAGACTTTCGACGCCTAGAAGAATGAATACTCCCCACAAAGAAGAGCTTCAAATCGTCTTAGACTTTTTGAAAACGTGCTTGCCTTTTGATGAACTCGATGAGTCGGAGTTGGTGACCGTTGCCGGTCAATTAGAAATTCAATATCACCGCAAGGGCGCTGTTTTTAAGCAAAATAATTGCGACCCTGGTTTACGAATTTTAAGAACCGGTGCCGCGGAATTAAAAGATGCCGACGGTGAGTTAATTGAGCGCTTAGAAGAAGGCGAGAGCTTTAATCTTCAAGGTTTGTTGAGCGAGCGCGCTGGAATTAGTGCGGTACTAATCGAAGATACTTTATTGTATTTTTTCCCAGAAGAGCAGTACCAAGCCCTTCGTTCTAATCAACGTCATATCGATCGTTATTTTCATTCCCAGCGGGGCCGTCGAATTCGCCGCGCAGCAATGTCGTTGAACACCTCCGCCGACCTTGGACGTAAGATTGGCAGTTTGATGTCCACGTCAGTTCTTTCTGTGGCACCTTACGATTCTATTCAGCATACCGCCGCGGTTATGAGCGAGCGCAGGGTTTCGTGTGCTTTGGTTATGGATGGCGAAAAATTGGTTGGCATTATTACCGATCGCGATTTGCGGTCCAGAGTGACGGCGGCCGGTTTTGACGTTTCCAAAGCCATAGCCGACGTGATGACGCAAAATCCTGCGGGTTTAACCGTTAATGACGATGTATTTGATGCGACCCTGTTTATGACCTACAGAGGTTTCCATCATATTCCGGTCTTTTCGGATTCCGATCAAACCCAATTAGTCGGTATTGTAACGGGCTCCGATCTAATGTTGGCTCGTCAAAACGAACCGGTGTATTTGGTTAATCATATTCGCCGTCAAAACAGTATTGAAGGTCTAAAAGTTATTTGCTCTCAGTTGCCTCAACTGACCCAGCAGTGGGTGCAAGCAGAAGCGCAACCTGCCCAAGTCAGTCGAATTCTTACCGCGGTGAGCGACGCTGTAGCCATTCGCTTAATTGATATGGCCATCGAAGAATTAGGCCCGGCACCCGTGCCATTTTGCTGGTTAGGTTTTGGTTCACAAGGTAGAGCGGAGCAACTCCTCGGCGCGGACCAAGATAATGGCTTATTAATTAGCGACGATCTACAGGAAGAACACAAACCTTGGTTTGAGGCTTTAGCGCATCGAGTGTGTGATGGCTTAGATGCCTGTGGTTATGAGTACTGTCACGGCAAGGTGATGGCGACCACAGATGAGTGGCGACAATCTCTTTCTGGATGGTGTCGTACAGTGGATAGATGGACTAATGCACCCAGTACCGACGCTGTTATGCGAGTTAGTATTTTCTTTGATCTGCGCGCAGTCTACGGTGATCACACCTTAGCGAATCAACTGCAAGCTCATATGCTTAAAAAGGCGCGGGGTAACAGCATCTTCTTGGCAGCCTTGGCCGCCAATGTTTTGGATACGCCGCCGCCACTTGGTATTTTCCGACGATTTGTGGTTGAACGTAACGGCGACCATCGCGATGAGTTAAATCTTAAGAAGCAGGCGATTTCTTCGATTGTTGATATCGCTCGAATACACGCGCTTAGCAATGGCATTAAAGCCGTTAATACCCACGCTAGGCTCGACGAGCTGGTAAAAGTAAAGGCGCTCACTATTGGTGATAGTCGAAATTTGCAAGACGCATGGAGCGTGATTATGCAAATTCGGCTACACCAGCAGGCTCATCAAATTGAAGTGGACGAGCCTGTCAGCAATTATGTTAATCCTGCCAAGCTCAGCAAATTAAATAGACAACAACTGCGTGATGCGTTTTCTGTTGTTGCGGATGCGCAATCGGGTGTTGCACAAAAATACAGACCAGGAATGGGACGTTAATGATGAATGATTGGTATCAAAAGTCGGCTCGCATGTACTATTCGAAAGTTGCTGATCCCGAGAAAAATGCAGACGCACAATACTTGTTGGATTGCTGGAAAAGCTTACCCAGCTCTAAAGCCGGATACACCCGTTGTCCGGCATTAGTGGTTGATTTCGAAACCTCATCTTTGGATTGTGAAAAAGGCGAGATTATCAGTGCTGGCTGGGTAACGGCAGAAAATGGCGCCGTAAAATTAGCAACGGCAGAACACTGGTTGATTGCATCCGAAATGAGTGTAGGAGACAGCGCTACAGTTCATAAAATCCGAGACTGTGAGCTAGAAAATGGCATATCTGATCGCGAGATGCTAAAACAACTGTTGATTGCGGCAAAAGGAAAAGTGTTAGTATTCCATAACGCGCAAATGGATTTAGCCTTTTTAAATAAACTCTGCTTAAAATATTGTGGTATTCCGTTATTACTTCCGTACCGAGATACCTTCAGAACCGAGCGAGAAAATATGCTTAAAATGTCTGAGGTGTTGCCGCAAAATTCATTAACACTGGCCGCATGCCGCAAGCGTCATAAATTACCCAATTATCCTGGGCATAATGCACTGGTCGATGCTATTGCCACCGCAGAGTTGTTTTTAGTGCAACACTATCGAACCGCCGCATAATATGAATAATTAAAAGTGCGTATTACGGAATACCTATTTTAAATTACCGTTAACGGTGTATTTTATGTGCCGTTAACGTTACTGCGCGCTGTATCTGCTCGTATTTTCGCAACAATTATTCGCCAGTATTTAACTGCGCGAGTATTGAGCAATATATGTCTATAAACTGAATCATTTTAGGTTTTATAAATTTGGGGTTTTATTAAAGGACATAAAGTGAAAATACGTTTGCCAATTTTTCATCTTCAATGATATAAGAGATGAAGTAACTACAAACTCCTCTAAACTGTTTTATTTTGTGAAACTTAAAGTTTTAGCGATAAGATCCTAGTAGTGATTATGTGTTTTCACATAACCTTTTATTTTCTATTTACCCCTATCCGTGGATTTTTACCGTCAATTTGTGGATGTAAGCGACATATTTAGCCCTTTTTTGAAAAATTGCCACTAAAGACTAGTTCGTTAATCCAACAAAAGGCCTACGAAAACATTAAGGCGCAAAACGTCTTAATGTTTTATAGTCGTTGTTTTCGATAACAGATGTTCAATAACACATTCACAGTCAAAGCAATAATAAAGGTGATATATGTCTACTCAAGATACGTGCTGCACAATCGTTCCATACTTCCAAGTCGCAGAAGGTCAACTCGATGCATTCAAAGAAGGCGCTAAAAAAATGGTCGAGAAGACCAAAGAAGAGCCTAAGTGTCTGCATTACGCCTATACTTTCGATGGCTCACTGGCCCACGCCCGTGAAGGTTACACCGATGCAGAAGGTGTGTTGGCGCATTTAGAAAATGTTGGCCCACTTTTGGAAGAGGCACTAAAGATCAGTGAACTTACACGCCTAGAAATTCACGGCCCTGCCAGCGAATTAGAAAAGCTTCAAGAGCCACTAAAGGGCTTGAACCCTCAGTACTTCACACTCGAATTTGGATTCCGTAATTAATTTATAAATTCGATTTCTGTCCTCTGATTAATCATGCCTGAATTAATCAGGGGCACCTAAATTAATTAGAGGTACTTAAATTAATTAGAGGTACTTAAATTAATAAATTTGGTCCGTCATGTATCTATTTTAAGTAAGCGCCAATAGGTTGTTGGTGAGCGTTAACTTAATTTGAGCAATTCTCTACCCGCCTTACCTTAAACTTTCACTAGCCTTCTCATTGGCACAATAAAAATCTGTAGACAGACGATTATCAGCTCTAAATACCGGCTTATTAAGTTGATTCGGTTTTAATGATTATTATTGATTCTTTTTAACGTTTTTTGATTAAGTCTCGCAAGTTTTTAAGCCAAAACGAATATACTCTGAGTCTTTCTCGTATTGTGAGCTAATGTGGTATGAATTGGTTAGAGCTAAAAATCCCACCACCAATTATTGGAATGATTACCGCTTTTATAATGTGGTTGCTGAGTCTCTATGTGTGGCGACTGGAATCAACATTGCTAAGTAACATAGGAATTGCGGTTATTGTCTTGGGTGTTTCTCTCGATGTAATTGCTATTACCGGTTTTGGTGTTAAAAAAACAACGATCAACCCTTTAAATCCTAATAATACCCATGTAATTGTCGATACAGGAATTTATAAGTTATCAAGAAATCCCATGTATTTAGGTATGGCGGTATCGTTATTGGGTTGGTGCTTTTTCCTCAAGTCACCTATGTCTATTCTTGCGTTGCCAATATTTATTTTGTATTTAAATCGTTTTCAAATTATTCCTGAAGAAAAAATTTTAGCGGAAAAATTTCGAGCAAATTATATAGCGTACAAAAATTCCGTCAGACGATGGCTGTAACAATATCTCAATAAATTCATGAAGCCTCGGATAAACTCGAACCTAATTGAACAGTAATATCTTGCTCGCTTGACGATCGGTTTGGCTCGGCCAATTGGGTGCTGGAAATATTTATCCAGACTAACAATACAGCCGTGTTAATGAGTGATGCAACCGTTAACGAGCAATATAATCGTTAACGAGACAGCAATGTTTGCGCTAGGCCGGCGACACTAACAATTAGCAAGGCGCAGCCCAAAACTTTGAAAAATATAGGTGTCTCCGCGGTTACTAAATATTTATGCACACGTAAACCAATAAAGTGCCCAATTGCCGCACAAGGAAGTAACCAAAGGTGGTGTATTAACTGTAAATCAATTCCTGCATAAATAAAGGCAGTCATTTTAATAGCAACAAGAATAAACCAAAGCACAAATAAGGTATCGCGTAATTGGTGCTTGGCAACGTGATTAGCAAAAACCGCGATAATTAAGGGTGCGCCAATCAGAGAAGTGCCACTGACATAACCGCCCAAGATTAAAAATAATGTATCTAAAACAGGGTTTGTACTTTTAAACGGTTTATTTAATATGTAAGTGATAGAATAAATGGCAACAATTACAAAAATAATGCTGCTCATTAGTGTATTTGAAAATACAATAAGACCAAATACACCAGCAATTTTCGGAACAATCATAATTGCCATTGCTTTGGATAGGTACCGCCAATCCACGGTCGCTAAAAATCCGGTGTGCACATCATTCTTAGCGCTATTACGGCTGTTTTGCCAAACCGTAAGCGAGGCAAACACCAATAAATGTACCGAAATAATGGGTAAAAAAACTAAGGGATCGTCAAGAATCATCAGTAAGAAGGGCAGTGATAAAACGGCTCCACCAAATCCCAATCCCGAGCGAACAAAGCCACTCCAAATAAAAATCAAACCAATTAAAACGAGTTGAATCACCGATAAATCGGACATACAGCAGCCTTAAGCTCTCAAATCCATAAGATTTGACGATTTTACCCGAATCTTATCGACTCTGCCTGCCAACCTATTGTTGAACCTAATACCCCGTTAGCGAGTGACCGTTTTGGTCAGCTTATCGATTAAGTTCTCTTTATGTGGTGCGTAAGTTGAATGTACAAATCAAACCTACAAAACAATAAAGCATGAGGGGTTATTTACCGCTGCGTTTAATTTGAGGCGTAAAACCTCAGAGAAATGCGCGATGTTAAAGTTTGATTACCGTTGAGAGATTTAGTACGGCTGCGGGAATCTCTGAGCTACTCTTTATTACAGGTTTATTATTTTATTACAGGTTTATTATTGTTGATGATTAATTCATTCAACATCAGCTAATAACAGGATTTGATGCGCTGCTCGGCAGTATAATTGGCTGGACCAAATTGAAAATACAATTTTCTGTGTTGCTATAATCTCGGTAATTTGTCGTTATCACACGGGTAACTTGAGCTTGGGGCACCGAAGGTTTTCGGGATCTTGCTTTTTTTGGCTATACCAAGGCGTTAACCATTTTTTGGTAATTAAAACGCTGTTTTTTATGTTGTAAAAAAATATTCATATAAAAATATTTTCGCGTGGATATTAGGCGCAGTTTTAAAAATTGGTGCTAAGTACTTGCACTACAAAAAAAAATAGTTAAAATCGCGGCTCCTTTAACTAATGAAACTATTTTATGCGAGTCCATTAAAGCACCATCGACAGCTAGAGTTGTACGCAACCTGCATGCGGTGGTGACTGAACAGACAGACAACCACAGCGATTCGGAGGAATGCGTTAATGCTGAGTGCCGCTGATGCCCTCATACCAACTGCTTTATGCAGCTCTGACCTAGGCTCAATGCCTAAAACCTCTCAAAACGAGAGTGTTATCACTCTTCCTGAGGAAGACAAAGACCACTTTATCACGCGAAATGGCGTTACCTTTGCTGGTTCTCACTTAATTATCGATCTTTGGGGCGCTAAGCACCTAGACGATATGGAGAGAATGGAAACAGCAATGCGTCGCTGCGTAGAAGTTTGTGGCGCTACTCTTTTGCACATCCATCTTCATCACTTTGCTCCTGACGGTATTTCTGGCGTGGCTGTTCTTGCAGAATCGCACATCAGTGTTCATACCTGGCCTGAGCGTGAATATGCCGCGTTTGACGTATTTATGTGCGGTGATGCAATGCCAGAACTTGCGATTGTTGAACTGAAGCGTGCGTTTTTTCCAGAGCGTATTGAAGTAAGTGAAAACCTTCGCGGGGTAATTCGTTAATGAATCGCTATAACGAGACGCTTTACAACGCTTGGGGACAATCCTTTGCGGTTGATAAGGTTCTCTTCGAAGAACACACCGAACATCAGCATTTAATTATTTTCAAAAATGCGCTTTACGGCCGTGTTATGGCGTTGGACGGTGTGATTCAAACTACCGAAGCCGATGAGTTTGTTTACCACGAATCGTTAACCCATGTACCTATTTTGGCCCATGGCAATGCAAAAAAAGTGTTGATTATTGGCGGTGGTGACGGCGGTATTTTGCGTGAAGTGTGTCGTCACACTTCGGTTGAATCAATCACCATGGTTGAAATTGACAACGCCGTTGTCGAAATGAGCAAAGAATATTTGCCCAACCACAGCCAAGGTGCCTTTGACGATCCACGCTTGAATTTAGTCATCAACGACGGTGCGCGTTTTGTTGCAGAAACTACCGATAAATTCGATGTAATTATTTCCGACAGTACCGATCCAATTGGTCCGGGTGAAGTATTATTTACACAGGATTTCTACGGCAGTTGTAAAAACTGCTTGAATCCCGGTGGTGTGTTGGTTACTCAAAATGGTGTGCCTTTTATGCAAGCCGACGAACTAGTTAATACGTATCGTCGTCAGAGTTCGCATTTTAAAGATCACACGTTCTACATGGCAGCGATTCCAACCTATGTTGGCGGCGCCATGGCATTTAGCTGGGCAACCGATAACGAAGCACTTCGTCAAGTATCTTTAGACGAGCTCCGCGATCGTTTCCAAACCGCACATTTCGAAAGTAAATACTACACGCCTGAACTTCATTTAGGCGCGTTTGCGCTGCCTGCCTATTTAGTAAAACAACTTAAGGACGCTTTAGGTTAATCCCAGTTTCCTTAATGCATCATTGAGCTATTGTGGCTAATCGCTAATTTTCTAGTCTAATAAACCTCTGATTAAGTCGTTACCGATTTAATTAGAGGTTTGTATAGAACGTATCATTTTAAAAGTTATCGTCATTTTCACAATGTATTAACGTTGACTACACTTGCGTTAGTTACAAAAGATTTTTATGAATCTTAGATAGTTTTCTTAGATAGTTTTCTTAGATGGTTTATTGGCATCTCTGATTAATTCTTGTGTGATTGAATCTGAGGGCAGAAATTGACGACACATTTTTTGCGTTGCTAAAAATTCTGAGATAATCAGTGCATTCTTATGTGTAATTTAATCAAAGAGTATAGGAACCTCTGATTAACCTAGAGTTTCCAGCGACACAAGGATGTGTCGCCAATTTCAAGAACGGTAAGTGATTGAAATTGTGAAGAAATTGGAAATCGCATTTTCAATTTCTGTCCTCTGATTAAATCAGGGATGAGTTAATCAGAGGTTCCTATAAAATAAAAGAGCAATTTTATACGTCTACACATTTTCAATAATATTCATCATTGATGCGCACTGCTGGTATTTATCTTGCCGAATATTCTGCTGTCTATCGTGTTTTCTCAGATGGGTCTGAATTTTTTATTATTTATTTTTGAGTATATATAAGTATTTTGTTGTCCAAATTGTGCTTATTGTCTTTAACAGTATTTTTAATCTTTAACAGTATTTTTAATCTTTAACAGAACGAGGTGAGGTTTTGGCCAGCGTTTCTCTTGAAGCACCTTCGATTACAATTTTAAACAAATCTGCACAAGAGCCCTATCAAGAGCTGATAAAAAAGTACGGTTCGCCGTTGCTTGTGATAGATCCAGATGTGCTCACACAAAGTTTCAATCGGTTGAGTTCAGCCCTGCCTGGCGTCCATTTATATTTTGCGATGAAGGCAAATCCAGATCCATTAGTCATTCAGACACTAGCCAGCTGTGGTGCTTATTTCGATATCGCCACCTCCGGTGAAATTCAACTTTTGCGAAACGCCAAAGTAGATCCAGAGCGTTGTATTCACACGCATCCCATCAAGCGTGATCAAGACATTAAAGATGCCTTGCGTTATGGTTGTACCAGTTTTGTAGTCGATAATCTGGATGAAATAAAAAAATTCACGGCTTATCGAACTCGTGTCGGTTTATTGTTGCGCGTTAGTTTTCCGAATCCCGCTTCACCGGTGGATTTATCAAAAAAATTTGGCTGTACACCAAACCAAGTTTTTGAATTGGCAGAGCAGGCCGCACAATTGGGGTTGCATGTAAATGGTTTATCATTCCACGCCGGATCACAATGTGTAAGTCCTCACAACCATATTTTGGCGATTAATCGATGTGCTGATTTATTGCTGGAATATAACAACACTCATGAACACAATATGTCTATTTTGGATATTGGCGGCGGTTTTCCGGCTCAATACGACGAGACAACGCCAGATATCGAAACTTTCTGTGGGCCTATCAAAAATGCCCTAGATAAATTACCGGAACAAATTCGTATCATTGCCGAACCCGGTCGTTTTTTAGTGGCAGAAGCAGTCACTTCAATTGCCTCTATAATTGGTGCTGCTCGTCGCGCAAACGGAATGTGGTATTACCTTGATGACGGAGTTTACGGCTCTTACAGTGGGCGTATTTACGATCATGCGAACTATCCTCTGACGATTTTTTCAGATTTAGAAGAAACAAGCGCGGCAACTTTTGCCGGACCTACCTGCGATAGTATCGATGTCTTCGCCGAAAATATTGCAACTCCGGAGCTTTCCATTGGTGATATAGTCGTTGGTAAAGTAATGGGTGCGTATACCAATGCCTCGGCGACGGATTTTAATTTATTTCCAAGAGCAAAAGTGATTTCCGCGAAAATAGGCTAATTAACTAACCTAGCACTTTTGTTATAAGAATCTCTGGTTACCCTAAAAACCTCTGCCTGCTCTAGGAACCTCTGATTACTCTAAGAACCTCCGATTACATGTTTTAGGATTTAATCGGAGGTTCTATCGGTTTATTGCTAAGACCGTCAGTTTTAATGCTAAGTTGATATTTTAAAACCTCAAAATATACATAAATTCTTGTATAAATTATCTTAATTTAAAACCGTATTTCTCCTTCTTGTCGGTAATTACATTTTCGATTTCTTCACAATTTCAATCACTTACAGTTCTTGAAATTGGCGACACATCCTTGTGTCGCGAGAAACTCTAGGTTAATCAGAGGTTCCTATAATTGGTATTTGATAATATGCCCGTTAATGTAATGTTCTTATATGTTCAAATACTGCTTTATTTTGCTATCGAAAATCCCTCTCGTTAATACATCTAGGTATAACCTAGATGTATTGCTTCAAGCGTACTGCTTATTTCGTACTACACTAAAAATTGCTAGCGAAAGTCGATACGCTCTCTTGTCATGAAAAATATGTCGAGGACATTTGAGACTCTAGTGTTTGACTCCTCCGTGTTTATGCACTGAGACAGAGTTGAACATACAATTTCCAACATCGGCATAGTTTTAACAACGGATAATTATTGAAATTAAGTTGCTGAAATTAAAAGGGCAGGTGATGTCGTTGGAAGTTTGAATGATTCGGGCTTTGTTAGGGTAAATAACCACGAATAGCTTATAGCGAAACGAGGAAAGGTAACGTCTTTGAACAATGCAATCGCAACAGACCTTGGTCGCCATCTAAAAACCTTGGCCAGCCCGGTCAATATGATTATGGCCGAACCTGAAGCGCCACTGGATTCTTACTTGGCAGATTATTGTAAGCAATCCCTGAAAAAAGTTGCCGCTAATCTTTATGAGTCGGGGCTTGTATTAAAAGAGCTGAATATACATTCATTGTCGAGTCTATCTGAGTGTTGCTTCACTAATAATGCTATGTCGATTGCGGTTATTTTTACCGATCTGTTTGACGATGTTGATGTGGTTCGGTTTATAGAAAAAGTGGAGAGTTGTAAGAATCAAGCGTTGGCAATTTTAATCATTAAGCCACAAGCCAATGACTTGTTTGATCAATTTGTTCGAGAAAATAGTTTTATTGAGCTGTTTGATAACGAGGCCCTTAACGATCGAATATTAGAAGTTATTATTAAGGGTATATTGGTACATATACATCTCAGTAATCGTCAGGTGGTGCAACTCAATAAACTCGAAGCAGCGACCAAGATGGTCTACGAGCTCAGTAATATTCAAAGTTTGTCGGAGTTATTTCTAGCCTCGCTTAATTGCCTAAATCATATTTTTGATGGCAAAGGTATTGGTTTTATTGCACGGCAATCGCCTTGGCAGATTGATGACGAACCACAGTATTGGGTGATTGATCATGCTTTTGATGAAAAACTAATTGGCAAAACTGTTGGCGAGCTTATTCCTAACATCGAATACTCGGCGCTTAATTTGGGTGAACAAAACCTATCATTAAAGAAACGCGGTCAATCGGTATTTTGTTGTTTTAATGAGTTTCCTCATAATCAACGTGGTCAAGTATTGATAGCCTACATCAATATAGAAACCTATGAGTTAATTCATAAAGCTTTAATTGAAAATTTATTTAAAACCGCAAAAACTCGCTGTGAAAATTTATTGCACAAAGATTATTTGTATCACCTTGCCTACAATGATGTCTCTTTAAATATTCCCAATTACAATTGGATATTGAAAAATTTAGAAGAGCTATCTGTTAATGATAGATCTAATTATTATTTGGTGGTCATTGATGTAGATTACTACGCGCTAATGTTGTCGAACCTGGGCGACGAATTTACCATGCAGTTGTATACCAATTTGTATCGGTATTTGCGCGGTAGTTTTCCGCAGGGAACTGTGTTGGCTAAAGTGAATAACAGCGGATTCGGTTTGGTAATTTCTAAACAAGAATTCTCTAATTATCTTGATAGGCACAAAGCTGAATACATTAAGCTGTTGGTTGATGAAGTTGAGCACGAACTCACTACCAGAATATCTCTTGTGGGTCTTGAAGAGCTTAATGAACATTCGCCGAATTTTGTTATGCGCATTGCCGAGGCGCAAATTGGCTTTGCTAGAGCCAATAAAACTCATCTCATGGTCTATTCTAAAAAGACTAAGGATCGCGTTAGAGGTAAGTATCAGTTGTTATCGGATTTACGCAAAGCTATTGTTGAAAATCATTTCTTTATTGAGCTTCAACCTAAGGTTGAGTTAGCAACCGGTGATGTCATTGGTTTTGAAGCGCTAGCACGTTGGCGGAATCTCGACGGGAAAATGATTTCTCCAACGGAATTTATACCTGTTGCAGAAGCGGCTTGTTTAATTGAAGGTTTGGGCGAATTACTGTTTGAGCACACCTTGGACGCCGCACGCAAAATCTTTGACTTAGGATTTCGCTATCCAATAGCGTTTAACTTAAGCGCCCAACAACTTCTCAGTGACGTTGCGTATAAGCGTCTGAACGATATGATCGATCGTTCAGGCATAGAGCGACAGTATTTAGAATTTGAAATTACCGAAGCCGAATCATTGAAAAACTTCACCAAGGTTCATCAGCGCCTCCAGGAACTTATGGAATCTGGTATTGATGTGAGCATGGATGACTTTGGTACGGGGTACTCGTCGCTATCGCACATTTATCGCTTGAGCGCACGCAGCTTAAAAATCGACAGAGTATTTGTATCGCAAATACACGATAAGCATTTGGGTAAACCAGTCGTGGATATTATTTTGCGCTTAGGCGCACGTTACGGATACAAGGTCTTCGCCGAGGGTATAGAGACTATAGAGCAACGCGATCAATTGTTATCGATGAACTGCTTATACGGGCAAGGTTTTTTATTCGCAGAGCCTATGCCGGTAGACAAGGTGATTTTATGGCTAAAACAACGATATTCAGAGTCCAAACCTGAAAAGATCTAACCATAAACCTCTGATTCGCTCACGAATAGTTTAATCAGACTTTCTTAGGCTATTAAAAGGTAAGTATTCACTTATTAAAATCGGGTGGGCGGTTTGTCGCGCCAAACCTTTATAGGAACCTCTGATTAACTCATCCATGATTTAATCAGAGGGCAGAAATTGAAA
>CALMJT010000154.1 GCA_937864365.1 uncultured Alteromonadales bacterium
ATATCCTACTTTCAACACTGTTTTTTCAGCTTTCTAGTAATTGTTTAGCGTGTTTTTTCTGCCTTTGCTGGCGGAGTTAAGTGCGGAGCGAGAAATCGAAAATGACCGTATGCGTAGCTGTATCAAAATTGGCAAGTGAAGTAGAAAAACAATGTGACTGCGTAAATGAAAGTTATGAAAAAAATGGCAGGCTATTTTGCAGAGTTATCTTTCTGAGTGAAAATTGAATGTTGAAATTTGTATCGGCTCAAGATAGTGATTCGAAACTGATCTTGAAATACATTAATGATTTGGCTATTTGCGAAAAATTTCCTTTTCCTATTTCTGTTACTCTATCGGATATAGAGACGAACCTACTAGGTAACGATGCTATAGCAAAAGCCATTATTTTTTATCTAGATGAGAAACCATGCGGATTTGCTGTTTATTACTTTACATTTTCAACTACAACAGGAAAGCGAGGTCTGCATCTGGATGATTTGTATGTAGAACCGGAATGTCAGGGAAGGGGAGTTGGCAAGAAAGCCCTTGTGTATCTGGCTCAAATAGCTAGAGAAAATGATTGTGCCCGGTTTGAGTGGTGGGCACTTAAAACAAATGACTCTGCAATTCAGTTTTATTTGAATATTGGAGCTCAAGAATTGGATGAAATCTCGGTATTTCGGTTAAATCAACCTCAAATTGAGAAGTTACTAGAAGATAACAAACCCATGCACGCAACACATACGTGATTGAAGCGTTAGATTTCAAAAAGGATAGTTTGTAGAAATAATTGAAATACTGTTTGTTAAGAGGGTTGGGATTGAGAAAACCCTTGAAGGAAATCTCACGCTTGACCTTGATGGGGCCAATCAAAATCATCTACAAACCATTCATGCAAGTGCACTTCTATCTAACATCGACTGGTGCGCATAGATACCACTGAGGTGTTTAATCTTTACTCTTGAAGGCGCTACAATAATAGATACAGTAAATTGATGTTGCCAGTCTAAAGGTTTGAGGCAGTGGATGCAGTTGTTGGGCATTGTTTGATCGATGTGCTGTCGGTTGGTGTGTTATTGACTGAACATTACTCTATTCCTTTCTCTTTAACCCGTTAGATTGGCGTTATTTAGGTTTTGATTATTGTCTTTTATGTCTGCAAATATTTCTTTAAATGCCGTGATTATCGGCGCCGGTCCTGCAGGTTTGATGGCGGCGGAGCAGTTAGCTAGGCACAACATTCTCGTGACAATTTTTGACGCTATGCCATCTGTTGGAAGAAAATTTCTGCGAGCAGGCATAGGTGGTCTTAATCTAACACACTCGGAGAATAAGTCTGATTTTTTGAAACGTTATACTCCTGTACACCAAATTGAGCCTTGGCTAAAACGTTTTGATGCCGACGCTTTAATCAGCTGGGCGAAAGAGCTTGGTATTGATACCTTTGTTGGTAGTTCTGGGCGTATTTTTCCTATGCAAAAAAAAGCGGCGCCATTGCTCAGGGCGTGGTTGAAGCGCTTGAAAGACTCCGGCGTTAATATTGAAACTCGACATCGTTGGTTAGGGTGGGATGAGCATGGCAATTTAAGATTTCAAAACTCAGAAGGTGAGCTAACGGTTAGGTCTGAAGTTGTTATTTTTGCGCTGGGTGGTGGAAGTTGGCCGCGTTTGGGCTCAGATGGTCGTTGGATGGAGATTTTTCGGCAGCGGGGTATTAATTGCCAGCCGTTTCGTTCGAGTAATTGTGGCTTTAATTATTCTTGGAGTGATAACTTTCAGAGAGAACAACAAGGGCAGCCATTAAAAAATGTTTGCCTCACCAGCCAAATCTCTTCTAAAAAGGGTGATGCGACAATTTCTGCCTATGGCCTTGAGGGCAGTTTAATTTACGGGCTATCGGCATCAATTCAAGATCAAATAAGCAATAAAGGTCAGGCGATTGTTTATTGGGATTTATTACCCGATCGTTCTGTTACTGATATTCGCGGTAAATTACAAAATCGTCGCTCTAAAGATTCGCTCAGTAATATGTTAAGAAAACAATTGGGTATTTCTGGAAGTAAATTAGCGTTGTTAAAAGAGCTGACGTCTAAAGAGCAAATGCAAAACATAGATGCACTTGCGGAACTTATAAAAAATCTGCCTCAAATTTTGCCCAGTTGCCGTCCTATTAGTGAAGCCATTAGTACGGCAGGCGGTGTCGATTTTGAGCAACTCACCGAAGGTTTGATGCTTAAATCCGCGCCAGGTATTTTTTGTGTGGGTGAAATGTTGGATTGGGATGCACCAACAGGTGGTTACCTTCTTACAGCTTGTTTTGCCAGTGGCGTTGTTGCGGGTGAGGCGGCAGTGAAATATTTAAGCCAAAGGTCAAAGACTATAGGAACATCTAATTAAGTCATTCCTAGTTTAATCAGATGACAGAAATTGAAAATGTGATTTCCAATTTCTTTCCAATTTCTTTTCAATTTTAATCACTAACCATTCTTGAAATTAATAACCTATGGGCTAAAAAAGGGAACGCCAACGGAAGGCAAGATTTGTGGGTATTGGGACTAGAGGTTAGAAGAATCTGTGATAAAAGAACTTCTGATAAAATTACGATGGCATTATCAGAGGTTCCTTTTTCAGGCGTTGCTGTAGGCGTCTACAAGTTATTTAGACGCTGACAGATTTAAGTTTTCACCGCTTACAGCCACGCTCGCGTCACTCATTAAATACAGATAAGTTGGCATATGGTCTTGTGGTGCGGTAACGGTTTCTGGATTTTCGGCCGGGTAGGCACGTGCTCGCATATTGGTGCGAGTGGCTCCGGGATTAACCGAGTTAATGCGAATGTTATTTACGCCATCCCACTCGTTGGCAAGAATTTCAGTTAGATTTTTTAACGCAGCTTTTGATGCCGCATAAGCTCCCCAAAATGCTCGTCCTTGGTTTGCCACACTTGAACTGGTGGTAATCACGCTTGCATTCTCGCTATTTTCTAATAACGGTGTTAGTGCTTTTATCATCATAAATGGTGAATGCAAATTTACCTGAAAGAGCTTAAACCAGATTTCGGTATCATAATTTGAAATGGGTGTTTTTGTACCTAGCTCCGCTGCGTTAATTAGTAATCCGTCGAGGCGGCCATATTCTTCATTTAATTTAATGGCTAGGTCTTCGTAGTCTTTCTCGATAGCGCCTTCAAAATTCATTGGGTAAATGGCTGTTTTGTGATTGCCCAATGCTTCTATTTCATCATAAACCATTTCTAATTTTGCAATTGTTCTACCCATTAAAACGACTGTGGCGCCGTGTTGTGCAAAATATTTTGCAGCAACTTTACCGATACCATCGCCCGCACCAGTTACCACGATGATTTTATTTTCGAGAAGGTTTGGAGTGATATTGAAGTTTTCTGGTAGTTGCATAGTAAAAGTACTGCTTAAATTATGTTGGTTTATGTTTTAGGAACCTTTGATCAACTCATCCATGATTTAATCAGAGAGAAGAAATTTGCTTAGCAATATTCAAGTAAGTCTAAAGGGTTTTCGGCGTAGAAGTCTGCTTGCCAAGCTTGTGTGGGGTTTGTTTCTGAAAAATATCCCCATCCAGCCACAACGGTTTTCATACTGGCGGCACGACCGGCAATAATATCTCGCTCGTGATCGCCAATATAAATACTGTTTTCAGGATTCGCGTTAAGTTTTGAACACGCTAAAAATAGCGCCTCTGGACTTGGTTTTGCCTCTTTCACGTGCTCAGGACACACAAGTACCGGAGGATTGAGTGAAAGTTGTTCCATTAAGGGGAGGGAATATTTTTCAGGCTTGTTGGTAACGATTCCCCATTTACGCTGGTTGCTTTCCAGTTGTTCTATGACGGTTTGAATACCCTCAAATAAACAGGATTGGCTTTTGTTCGATTCGAGTAGGTCGTTGTAGTTGGCGAGAAAATCAACCAAATTTCTATCGAATTCGGTCTCACCCGGTTGACCGCCAAAGGCGAGTTTAACCATTTGGCGAGCGCCCCCAGAAACCGTGTTGCGAATATCTTGTTCGTTAAGAGGTGGCAGCTGTTTTACCGCTCTCATGGTATGGAGCACGCGTATAAAATCTGGAGCGGTGTCGAGTAGAGTACCGTCTAGATCAAATAATACACAGCTGATGCGATTAGAGTCGGTCATGATCGAGAAGGTGTTCAGCCTTTTACCGCAGTCATAAAATAATTTACGTCCACATCGCGATCAGACAATTTGTAAGACTGCGTCAAAGGGTTATACACCAAACCGGTAATGTCTTGGATGGTTAAGTCTGCTTTGCGAACCATGGTGCCAAGCTCTGAAGGCTTAATAAACTTGCCGTAATCATGAGTGCCTTTGGGGACCATTTTTAGCAAGTACTCGGCAGCAACAACCATGGCACCGTAACTTTTCGGGTTGCGGTTAATGGTTGATAAAAATAAAAATCCACCCGGTTTAACCAAATCGGCACAGGCTTGAACTACCGACGCAGGGTTTGGAACATGCTCCAGCATTTCCATGCAGGTAACCACGTCGAAAGTTTCTTTGTGAGTTTCTACCAATTCTTCAGCAGTAATTTTTCGATAATCTATGGTCACACCACTTTCTAAGGCGTGTAATCGAGCGACTTCAAGGGCTGCTGGGCTCAGGTCTATGGCTGTAACTTCAGCACCTCGAAAAGCGAGAGCTTCACTTAAAATTCCACCGCCACAGCCGACATCTAAGACTTTTTTACCCGCTACAGGTTGTGTTTCTTCTATATAGTTGCAGCGTAATGGGTTGATATCGTGCAGTGGCTTGAATTCACTGTTTCGGTCCCACCAACGAGAAGCACTGGCGTCAAATTTGGCGATTTCAGATAAATCGGCGTTTGTCATATCAATTTTCACTTCTGTCTAAACGGTGGATTATGCCAAGCGTTTTTATAAGAGCAGTTATTCAATAAGATGAACGATTAACATCAAGTGCTCTTATCGGTTTATAGATTAGCGAGACGATTTCGAAATTTTATCTCGCCATTGGTTCACGTCTGTTCGCAAGCTCTGTTCATTTATTTGCGTGAGTTTGCCCGATTCTAACAATTGCTGGCCGGCAACCCAAACATCGCTGACTTTGTGTTGAGTTTCTCCGTAAATCAAAGCGCTGAGTGGCGAATAAACAGGCTGATGATGTAGGTCACTCAAATCAACAGCGCATAAATCTGCATCTTTACCTATTTCGATACTACCGATATTGCTTGCCAGCCCTAGGGCTTTTGCTGAGTTTATGGTTGCCATACGCAATGCTTGTACTGCACTTACCGCATCTGCTTTTGCACTTACAATTTTGGCAAGCATCGCCGCTTGTGTCATTTCAGAAATCATATTGAGAGCGTTGTTACTGGCAGCACTATCGGTGCCTAGGCCTACGTTAATACCGGCCTCTAGGAGTCGATCAACCGGACAACCGCCGCTGGCGAGCTTCATGTTAGAGCGTGGGCAATGTATGACCGAAGCTCCGGTTTCTTGGAGCAATGAAATGTCTTCGTCATCGATTTGCGTCATGTGCACGCATTGGGTCTTGTCGGTAAGTACGCCAAGATCATAAAGACGTTTTACCGGTCGTTTGCCAAACTGAGCGAGGCTGTCGGTAATTTCTTGAGCAGTCTCATGAAGGTGAATGTGCAGGCCGAGATTCAGTGCTTTGTTGGCGTCTAGTACGGCTAGAAAAGTGTCGTCAGAGACCGTGTAGGGCGCGTGAGGACCAAAGCCGAACGAGACCAGAGTGTTTGGTTTATGGTTGGTGATTAATTCTACAATTGCTGATAGGTAATCACCGGGTTTCTGCTGCCAATTGCTCGGAAAATCGAATACTGGGGGTACAAGGTGTGCACGAATTCCGGTTTCTTCCACAGCCTGAAGGGTCGCTTCCGGGAAAAAATACATGTCCGCAAAACAGGTAGTGCCCGATTTTAACATTTCGGCGAAAGCTAATTGGCTGCTGGTTTTGACGAAATCTGGGCTCACAAAAGCGTGTTCCGCCGGCCAAATATGTTCACCTAACCAGGTTTGCAAAGGCAAGTCGTCAGCGTAACCGCGTAACAACGTCATACCCGTGTGGCCATGCGCATTGATGAGCCCCGGTATCAACAGGTGATCATTCAAATGAATGGCTTGGCTATCTGGAAATAATGCTTTTGCTTCTACGGCGTTCATTACCGCGATGATTTTGCCATTTTTGATAGCGACGGCGGAATTTTCGAGCAGAGTGTTATTGTCATCAACAGTCGCAATCCATCGCGAGTAGATTAATAAATCGGCATTACTGCTGCTGGCGATTTGTTGGTTCATTGATGGAAAGCCACTTGTTTAAAAATTTATTAAAACCCTGATTCCAGTATAGCCCCAAGGCATATACAAGCGCATCAACAAAAATACGTATCTTACTGATTTCTATGATAGAATAACCGGCTTATCAGCGCATTGAGAATAAGCTGTACGCGGCTGAAAATGGTATTCAACAGGTCTGCTAAAAATAGACTTTGCCGGTGTGTTCAATCAATGTCATTTGGATTGAGGCTGGTTGTGCGAATTGTGAACGGGTAACTCTTTTATCTAGTCATCAAATTGCTTTTTAAAGTTTAAAGACATGACCATTTTCTTCCAATATTTCCCGCGCTGGACTAATCCACATTGATCGTACTGCACGTTAGGCAAGCACACATATATGGCCGAAATCGCAAAAGAAATTCAACCCGTAAATATTGAAGACGAACTCAAGCAGTCCTACCTTGATTACGCAATGAGCGTCATCGTAGGTCGTGCACTTCCTGATGTTCGCGATGGTCTCAAACCCGTTCATAGGCGTGTTCTTTACGCCATGAGCGAACTTAAAAATGACTGGAATAAACCCTACAAAAAGTCTGCTCGTGTCGTGGGTGATGTTATCGGTAAATACCATCCTCACGGTGATTCGGCTGTATATGACACCATTGTGCGTTTAGCTCAGCCGTTCTCCATGCGTTATATGCTGGTTGATGGTCAAGGTAACTTCGGTTCCATTGACGGCGATAGCGCCGCTGCCATGCGTTATACCGAAATTCGCATGGCTAAAATCTCCCATGAATTGCTGTCGGATCTCGATAAAGAGACTGTTAATTTTGTTGAAAACTACGACGGCAACGAATTAATTCCAGAAGTCTTGCCAACTCGCGTACCCAATTTGCTGGTTAATGGCTCGTCTGGTATTGCGGTGGGTATGGCAACTAACATACCTCCACACAATTTACGCGAAGTTATTAAGGCGTGTTTAGCATTAATCGATGATTCTACGTTAACCATCGATCAGTTAATGGAGATCATTCCTGGCCCCGATTTCCCCACCGGAGCAATCATCAACGGTCGTGGTGGCATTCTGCAAGCCTACCGAACGGGGCGTGGTCGAATTTATGTACGTGCTCGCGCTCATGTTGAAAAAGATGAAAAAACCAATCGCGAAACCATCATTGTTACCGAAATTCCTTATCAACTTAACAAAGCACGTTTAATTGAAAAAATTGCCGAGTTGGTTAAGGATAAAAAGCTTGAAGGAATTTCTGAACTGCGCGATGAATCCGATAAGGATGGTCTGCGTGTGGTTATTGAACTCAAGCGTGGCGAATCTGGCGACATAGTTTTGAACAACTTGTTTGCTCAAACGCAAATGCAAACGGTGTTCGGCATTAATATTGTCGCATTGGTTGACGGTCAGCCCAAAGTGCTGAACCTTCGTCAACTTCTTGATTACTTCTTGTTGCATCGTAGATCTGTTGTCACTCGAAGAACCGTCTATTTGTTGCGCAAAGCGCGCGAGCGTGGCCACATCCTAGAAGGGCAAGCGGTTGCCATTGCCAACATTGACCCGCTGATCGAGCTGATCAAAAGCTCGGCTACGCCGGCGGAAGCCAAGGTTGCCTTGATGGCCCGAGGTTGGGAAATTGGTAACGTTGCGCAGTTTTTAGAGCGTGCCGGTGATGATGCCTGTCGACCAGAAGGTCTTGGTAGCCAATACGGTGTTGTTGATAACGCCTACTATCTGTCTCCTGAGCAGGCAACGGCCATTCTAGAGTTGCGATTGCATCGTTTAACCGGCATGGAGCACGAAAAGCTGCTTGCGGAATACGAAGAAAAACTCAAACAAATTACCGAGTACCTTCACATTCTTAACGATCCTATGCGTTTGATGGAGGTTATTCGTGAAGAACTGACCGAAATTTTGGAAAACTTCGGTGACGAGCGTCGCACCGAAATCCAACATTCTCAAACCGATTTAAACATCGAAGATTTGATTAATGAGGAAGATCGTGTTGTTACGATTTCCCATGGCGGCTATGCCAAGAGTCAACCTCTCGATGCCTACCAAGCCCAGCGCCGAGGCGGCATGGGTAAGGCAGCAACATCGGTTAAAGATGAAGACTTTGTAGAACATTTATTGGTTGCTAACACTCACGATACGCTGTTGTGCTTTACCAGCGCTGGCAAAGTGTATTGGTTGAAGGTCTATCAAATTCCAGTGGCCGGTCGTCAATCGCGTGGCCGTCCAATGGTGAACCTGCTGTCTCTTGATGAAGACGAACGTATTACCTCCATCTTGCCGGTTAAAGAGTTTGATGAAGATCACTTCATCTTTATGGCAACGGCGAACGGTACCGTTAAGAAGACTCCTTTGTCGCAATTTTCCAGACCAAGAAATTCTGGCCTAATTGCGCTAGTTTTGGATGAAGGCGACCGTTTGGTTGAAACCGCCATTACCAATGGCGAATGTGACGTCTTATTATTGAGCTCTGCCGGTAAAGCTGCCCGCTTTAAAGAGTCTGATGTTCGCCCCATGGGCCGCAGTTCTCGAGGTGTACGTGGTATCAGAATGCCCGAAGGCCATAAAGTGATCTCTATGGTGATCCCTAAAGAAGATGGCATGGTTTTAACCGTTAGTGAAAATGGTTATGGAAAACGTACCTTAACCAGCGAGTATCCAACCAAAGGTCGGGGTGGCCAAGGTGTCATTGCCATGGCGGTATCTGAACGCAACGGCTCGGTGGTCGGCGCAGTGCAATTGTTCCAGGGTGATGAGCTGATGTTGATCTCAGATCAAGGTACTTTAGTACGTACACGCGCAGATGAAATTTCCCTTTCTGGACGCAACACACAAGGTGTACGCGTTATTAAATTGAAAGAAGGCGAAAGTTTGGTTGGCTTGCAACGTATTGAGGAGTCTGAATCAGAAAATGATGCAGAATCTAACGTTGAAGAAGACTCTTCTTCCGGCGAAGAATAAATCAATTAGCGCCTGAACGAGTTTGGTAACTCGCGTACAGGCGCAAAATTTCATACATTTAAATGGCCATCACACGGGAAGTGGTGGTTGTAGAGAGAGATATATTGGAATGACTACCAACAATACCAATTCTGATACTCGAACTTCTCAAGAAGAACTTAAGCTCGGTGAGCTTCGGGAAAAAATTGACGGAGTCGATTCTCGGTTAGCGCAGTTAATTAATGAGCGCGCTACACTTGCTCAAGAAGTTGCTGCAATCAAGCACCAATTTCGTGAAGGTAATGAACCGGTTGTGTTTTATCGCCCTGAACGAGAAGCCCAAGTTCTCTCTCGCGTAATGGAAAAAAATCAGGGACCATTGGGCGATGAAGAGATGGCTCGATTGTTTCGCGAGATCATGTCGGCGTGTTTGGCTTTAGAGAGACCAATCTCTGTTGCCTATTTAGGCCCTGAAGGCACATTTACTCAACAAGCCGCATTAAAGCATTTTGGTCATTCTGCGGTTACTAAAAGTCTTCCTGCTATTGATGATGTGTTCCGTGAAGTGGAATCCGGCAGTGTCAATTATGGTGTCGTACCTGTTGAGAACTCAACAGAAGGCGTTATCAATCACACGCTAGACAACTTTATGACATCGGGTTTAAAAATTTGCGGTGAAGTTGAATTGCGCATCCACCAAAACCTAATGGTTTCTGATGTCACTAAAATCGATTCAATTACACGGGTTTATTCGCATTCGCAATCCCTAGCACAGTGTCGTAAATGGCTTGATACTCATTATCCGGGCGTTGAACGTATTGCGGTTAACAGTAATTCTGAGGCTGCAAAACGTGTAAAAAGTGAATGGAATTCGGCAGCGATTGCGGGTGAATTGGCTGCACGTAAATACGGTTTAAATATCCTCAACGAAAAAATCGAAGATCAGCCCGATAATTCAACTCGGTTTTTGATTATCGGTACCGAATCAGTACCTGTTTCTGGGATTGATAAAACCTCAATTATGGTGGCGATGAAAAACCAGCCTGGTGCCTTACACAGTCTGTTGCAACCTTTCCATCAATTCCATATCGACCTAACACGTATTGAGACAAGGCCTTCAAAGATGGGTGCTTGGAACTACGTATTTTTTATCGATTTCTCTGGGCATATTTCCGATTATTCCGTGCAGGAAGCTTTAAAAGTTGTCGATGAACATGCTGCCGATATCAAAGTCTTAGGTTCATATCCTAAAGCGGTTTTATAAATCACTATTTTGAATGTTTAACTGAAAGCGCTACTATACCGCGCTTAAAATTTAGTAAACGGTAAAAAGGACTTAGTCATCATTAAGTCCTTTTTTATCGCTTGTGATTTTTGCCGAGCGTAAGGTTAAGACTCTGATGAGTTTGAATATTAAGTGGCATGATACCCAAGTATCCCATGCACAGCGAGTGGCCCAAAAAAATCAAAGACCTTGTATTATTTGGTTTACAGGCTTGAGCGGTGCGGGTAAGTCAACGCTTGCAAATGCTGTAGATTTCGAGCTGTATACAAGAAGTCATCACACTTATGTACTCGATGGCGATAATATTCGCCATGGTCTAAATAAAGACCTCAGTTTTAGCGACGAAGACCGCGTTGAAAATATCCGGCGCATTGGCGAAGCCTCAAAACTGTTTGTTGATGCCGGATTAATCGTATTGAGTGCTTTTATTTCACCGTTTCGCCAAGATCGAGACATGGTTCGTCATTTGGTTGAAAAAAGACAATTTGTTGAAGTTTACGTCGCTACACCTATTGAGGTCTGTGAGGATCGAGATCCTAAAGGCTTGTACAAGCGTGCTCGTAACGGTGAAATTAAGCATTTTACGGGTATTGATTCTCCCTATGAAGCTCCTGAATCACCAGAAATTAAAATAGATACATCCAAATACAGCCTTGAAGACGCTAAAAATCAAGTCATATCATATTTGGAGATGCAGGGCTATATCCCTAAAAACCCGTTATAAGAATCTTTGATTAACTCATCCATGATTTAATCAGAGTTTCCTATAACAATTTTTCACATTCGTCTTGTTTAGTTGCCCGATTGAGAGGATTCAGAGCGCCGTGTCACCAAAATTAGTTCGAAAAATAGTGGTTGTTGGCGTTGGTCTTATCGGTGGTAGCTTTGCAAAAAGTGTAAAGCGTGTGGGTGTCTGTGAAGAAATTATTGGTGTTGAGGCGAATACAAATCTTGCGCAAAAAGCGCTTAAAACCGGCGCGGTAGATCGGTTCGCAGTATCCCTTGAGATCCTCGCGCCCGAACTGGATGAGAGGGATCTAGTCTTTATCGCTGTTCCTACTTTGTCAGTAAACACTGTACTAAAAGACTGTCACCGTTATTTGAGTCCCAGTGTGACAATTACTGATGCGGCCAGCGTGAAAGGATCGGTACGCGAAGCCGCGGTGGAAATTTATGGCAACTTTCCCGAGCAGCTAATTTTAGGCCACCCAATCGCGGGATCTGAAAAAAGCGGAGTTGGTGCTGGTTTAGACACTTTATTTGCCCATCACAAAGTCATATTAACTCCGGAATTAGCAAGTCAATCTGAGCAATCTCCGAGCTTTGTCAGAGTAAAAGCGCTATGGGAAGCCGTTGGTGCCCAAGTATTAACCATGTCGGTAGAAGCACACGATCAAGTTCTGGCGTCCACCAGTCATCTTTCTCATGCGCTTGCTTATTCCTTAGTAGATACTCTCGCGAACGATCCTGATCACGATGATATATTCAATTATGCCGCCGGTGGTTTTCGGGATTTCACTCGCATAGCGTCAAGTAGCCCAAAAATGTGGCACGATATTATGTGCGCGAACAGCGAAGCGGTCGTGCGTTCTCTTGATCTGTTCACCAAAAATTTGCACCTACTGAGGGATGCCGTAGAGCGGCGCGACAGTGATACAATTATGAGTTTGTTTTGTCGAGCTAAAGAGTCTCGCGAAGCATTTTTACGCTCGCATTCGAGTAACAGCAGTCAGTCGTCAACGACTACCCAAGAACAAGAGTCATCCATGTCTAACAAAATCAATTATGTATTAAAGCCCGGTGGTTTTGTCTCCGGTAGTATCCGAGTTCCCGGTGATAAATCGATTTCTCATCGATCGATTATGTTGGGCTCTTTAGCCGAAGGCGTGACGCACGTTACCGGATTTCTCGAAGGCGAAGATGCATTGGCCACATTACAGGCTTTTAAAGACATGGGTGTCAATATTGAAGGGCCGACCAACGGTGAGGTAACTATTCACGGCGTTGGTCTGCACGGACTAAAAGCACCCAAAAATGCGCTTGATATGGGAAATTCAGGCACTGCCATGCGCTTAATGGCCGGTTTATTGGCAGGACAAGAGTTCGATTCAACCTTAATTGGCGATGTGTCTCTTTCAAAACGACCCATGGGGCGCGTGGCTAAACCCTTGGCAGAAATGGGCGTAAAGGTAGGAACAGAAGAGGGTGGTTGCCCGCCATTGAGAATTTCCGGTTCAACTAAGCCACAAGCCATTCATTACGATATGCCGATGGCGAGTGCACAGGTGAAATCCTGTGTGTTGTTAGCTGGTTTATACGCCGATGGCACAACCAGTGTCACCGAGCCTGCTCCGACTCGCGATCATACCGAACGTATGCTGCGCGGTTTCGGTTACGATGTAAAAACCGAAGGCAATAAAGTGACTTTGACCGGTGGTGGTAAACTTACGGCTGCGAATATCGAAGTTCCCGCAGACATCTCTTCGTCGGCATTCTTTATGGTTGCCGCTGCAATCACTCCGGGTTCGAACCTAACATTACAGCACGTTGGCATTAATCCAACTCGGGTTGGAGTTATCAATATTTTGCGAGAAATGGGCGCTAACATTACCTTGCTCAACGAGCGAGAAGTGGGTGGCGAACCAGTTGCCGACATTCAAGTTCAGTACGCCCCACTTAAAGGAATTCATATTCCAGAAGACCAAGTACCTTTAGCGATCGATGAGTTTCCGGTGTTATTTATTGCTGCCGCAAGTGCTGACGGCACTACGATTTTGAGCGGTGCTGAAGAGCTTCGTGTGAAAGAAAGCGATCGCATTCAGGTTATGGCCGATGGCTTAAACGCCATTGGCGCTGACGCAACACCAACGCCTGATGGTATGGTGATCAATGGCGGCAAGCCACTGCTTGGCGGCGATATTCAAACCCACCACGACCATCGAATTGCTATGTCATTTGCAGTAGCGTCTTTGATCGCTACCGAAGAAATTCGTATCCACGACTGTGCGACCGTTGCAACTTCGTTCCCAGGGTTTGCAGAGCTTGCCAAACAAGTGGGTATATCGATAGAAGTACAAAGTTAGGCAAAGTAGGGCGGTAAATGATTATAATGCCGCCCGTTTTTATCGTAAAAGTTAATCCATACCGCAATAGAGAGATAAACCGGGATAAACCTACCCATGACCATAGATTTCAATCTCACCCACCTAAAGCAGTTGGAAGCTGAGAGTATTCACATCATTCGTGAAGTTGCTGCAGAATTCGACAATCCAGTAATGCTTTACTCCATCGGTAAAGATTCTGCCGTAATGTTGCATCTTGCTCAAAAAGCATTCTACCCAGGTAAGCCACCATTTCCTTTAATGCACGTTGATACCACGTGGAAGTTTAAAGAAATGATTACCTTCCGCGACGAAATGGCGGAAAAATTGGGTTGGGACTTAATTGTTCACACCAACCAAGAAGGTGTGGATATGGGTGTTGGTCCATTTACTCACGGCAGTGCCAAACACACCGACATCATGAAGACCGCAGCGTTAAAACAAGCGCTTGATAAATACGGTTTTGATGCCGCCTTTGGGGGCGCTCGCCGAGATGAAGAAAAATCCCGTGCTAAAGAGCGCGTTTATTCTTTCCGCGATAAAAACCACCGTTGGGACCCGAAAAATCAGCGTCCTGAATTGTGGAATATCTATAACGGTCGAGTTAACAAGGGCGAAAGCATTCGAGTTTTCCCGCTGTCAAACTGGACCGAACTTGATATCTGGCAATACATTCACTTAGAAAGTATTCCGCTTGTACCGCTTTATTTTGCCGCGAAGCGTCCAGTTGTCGAGCGCGATGGCACGTTGATCATGGTTGATGATGATCGTATGCCAATCGAAGATGGCGAAGAAATCCAAGAAAAAATGGTTCGATTCCGTACCTTAGGTTGCTATCCATTAACCGGTGCTGTCGAATCAGAAGCAATAACATTACCTGAAATTATCCAAGAAATGCTGCTTACCACTACCTCGGAACGTCAAGGTCGAGTTATTGATCACGACAGTTCAGGTTCCATGGAGAAGAAAAAGCAAGAGGGGTATTTCTAATGTCACACCAGTCAGATTTAATCGCTACCGATATCAATGCTTATTTAGAGCAGCATGAACATAAAGAGCTGTTACGCTTTTTAACCTGCGGCAGTGTTGATGACGGCAAAAGCACCTTAATTGGCCGACTTCTTCACGACTCAAAGATGATCTATGAAGATCAGCTAGCGGCTATTCAGTCCGATACCCAAAAACACGGTACCACAGGCGGCAAAATTGACCTTGCATTACTGGTTGATGGTTTGGCCGCTGAACGCGAGCAGGGTATTACGATTGATGTTGCTTATCGTTATTTCTCAACTGAAAAACGTAAATTCATCATTGCCGATACTCCGGGGCATGAGCAATATACCCGCAACATGGCAACCGGTGCTTCTACCTGTGACCTTGCCATTATTTTAATTGATGCTCGTCATGGCGTGATGACGCAAACTCGTCGCCACAGTTATATTGCATCTTTGTTAGGCATTAAACACATTGTTGTTGCTATTAATAAAATGGACTTAGTTGAATTCAGCGAAGAGCGTTTCAACGAAATTCAAAAAGCCTACGTACCTTTTGCCGAAGACCTAGGTTTACAAGATATTCGCTGCGTGCCTATTTCGGCGCTAGATGGCGACAATGTTGTAAACGTCAGCGAACACACGCCTTGGTATAAAGGCCAAACGTTGATGCAAATTCTCGAAACTGTAGAAATTGCAGAAGATAAAAACACCGAAGATTTCCGTTTTCCGGTGCAATACGTTAATCGTCCGAATTTAGATTTTCGCGGTTTTTGTGGCACAGTTGCATCCGGTGTCGTTCGTGTTGGCGATAAGATTAAAACCTTACCTTCCGGCAAAACCAGCACTGTTAAAAGCATTGTTACCTTTGACGGTAATCTGGATTTAGCTTTCGTTGATCAAGCTGTTACCCTTACATTAGCCGATGAAATTGATATTAGTCGCGGCGATATGATTGTTCATGCGGACGATAATAAAGTCTCAAAAACAAATCACTTAAATGCACACATTGTATGGATGTCTGAGCAAAATCTTACACCCAAAAAACAATACGAATTTAAGTTCGCTAGTAAGGCAGTCATCGGCCAAGTTAATTCCATCGCTCATTTGATTGACGTGAACACACAAGAAACTCGTGAAGCACAACAATTAGAGTTAAACGATATTGCCTTGGCAGAGGTTTCGCTAAACTCCGATGTGGCTATCGATCCATACAATATTAATCGTGCAACTGGTGCTTTTATTATTATTGATCGCCTGACCAATATCACCGTTGGCGCCGGTATGGTAACCGAAGCGTTAAGCGAAGATGAATCTTCTTTAAGTAACAGTCAATTCTCTGAATTTGAACTTGAGTTAAATGCTCTGGTTCGCAAACATTTCCCACACTGGAATGCGTTGGACTTAAGTAGCTTCAAAAAATAATCGAGTATTATTTTAAAAAGGCCTCTTTTATAGAGGCCTTTTTTATGCCTGAATTTCAACTTTTATAGTACTTGATAGGATGCTATTACAGTTTTATTTTGATGAAACCTTTAAAAAGACTATTGGAGTGGCTAAACGTTAGGATGGGAAAATCTAGATGGGTTTTATGAGAAGATATACAGATAACATACTAGAATTCGGTGGCAGAAATTTCCGCCACCTGAACTAACTAAGTAAACTTATTTAGATACTTTTACCAGTTTAGAGCGTAATTCTTCAGGTACTTCGTCTAACATAACAATAGAAATGTTTTCGTTAAATTTAGTAGCGTTGGCTGAAGCGCTTTTAGATAAAGTAGTGTTAATTTCTTTCGCAGACAATGTGTACATGTTGCCATTTAGTGGATCAACAATAAACCATCCAATTAAACCGCCGAATAAAATATTACCGCCAATGTACCAACCGTTAGCAGAAGTTTTTACTGGAATCTCAACGGTGTCATAGCCGTCTTTTGATAATACTAAGTTGAATGATTTTCCACCCCAGTATGAACCATCACTTTTCTCTAGTGTTACTGTAGTAGGAGTAGTGCCTTTAAAAATTTCAGCGCCTTTCTCGTCGGTAATAACAATAGATGCACCATCTGGTGAACTCATAATTGGTAGTGTTTGAGTCGATTCACCAACAATAGTGGCGCAGCCTGAAAGTGCAACAAAAAATGACAAAATTAAAGAGTATGAAGTAAATTTCATGCAGGTATTCCTTTATTGTCTGCAAATGGATTGGTAAAAATAAGGAGGTGTGAATTCTATCTCAAAA
>CALMJT010000155.1 GCA_937864365.1 uncultured Alteromonadales bacterium
TAAACGGTATTCTCAAATAATAATCTAAATATTTTTAGGTTAATCAGAGGTTCCCATATGTTTATAAGCTTCTAATTGAACTTGAGGTACATCATAATCTTTGTACCCATCTTCGCCATGAAATCGTATGATCACTTTATCAAATTGCGTAATCAGTGGATTGATTTTAAGATAATAATCTTGATAGTTTATCAATGTTTCGTCCCAGATTAGACCACGCTTGGGTTTACTCCTTAAAAATAGAAGGTCAGGTGAATGCCAAGATTGATCCCCAGCTATAATTTCAAAAGATTTAACCAGTAAATCATTGTCCCCACCATACCCCACTTTTAATCTTGGTACATAGTTCTTACCTAACACACTCAAAGAGAGATCAATACCCCCATAAGAAGGCCTGTACTTTTCAGCTGAAATTCCATCTTCGCTGGTCTTAAAAAACAATGATTCATCTGCTTCTATGCTATATGTGCCGGATTTTCTTTCTCGTATACTTGTTTTAACAAGAAGATCTGCCAACTCAGTGTTCTCACCAAACAATTCATACGTATGTCTAATCTTATTCAAATGCTCTTGCACTAACCTATTACCATCGCTGAGGACATAGACTTCATACCCTGATTGAATCTCCACAGCTATCAGCATTATTTTAGAGCCTTTAACAAGTGGCTCAGGTTTAAATGCTTTTATATCAACGTAACGTTCCATGGGGATAATACTTGATAAGGAGTATTTATCTCTTTTACTTGCGCTCTCTAGAAAATAGTAGTTTTGGCCGTTTTCTAATACAACCAAATGAAATTTATTCCCGAATTTATCTGTGGTGGTTGGACTTTGCGACGAAAAATAGCCTTTAGCTTCTGAATACTGTTCATAGGGTAATTTTTTAGAACATTTCTTAATAGATGCTTTGGTACAAAATCCGTCAAAACCATATACCTTTGTAAACTCTCTATCACTATATATTACAAATTGCTCTTTACCTTCAGGTTCATAGATTTCAGAGGCTAAAGATGTATTTCCTCCTGAAGCTAAAAAAACAGCAAGTAATGTCGAGTTCAATTTGCCAATCCGAGTCTTCATTAGGAACTTTTTCTCGAAATCCCATTTAATGAATAAATTATTTACATCTAGTTTCATTAGTCAAATCTTCTTCTAAAATATTATTAAAATAAAATACCTGTTAAAATCAAAAAAATGCCCCGCTTTTCCCTAAAACATTTTTAAAAACATCAAATTCAAAACTTCATAACATACCCCAAAAGCATCCAGTTAATATCGAATATAATTGACGTGTATTTAATCACCAATGTTACTCTGTAACCATAACTCCATTAATTACCATGGTATTGGTGCAGCCTACTCAACAATTATCTCGGACTAAATACTCTTCAATTTTTCTCAGAGACTAAAGCCATCATTACAAATTGTCCCTAATTACACGACCTCAGAACAATTTTTATACGACCAACAAATAATATTAAACCTAACCTTTTTGAAATTCCGCATAAACTTCTATATTCACTTGGTCACTTACAAAATCTTTGTATTTATCCATACCAAAATCGGAGCGATTAAACTGACCAACGGCACTTACGCCGATTGTGTATTTTCCGGTGAGCCAATTATTTGCACCGCCATTGAAGGTAACGATGAATTGAACCGGATTGGTGTAACCTCGCCAATTTAATTGGCCGTTAAATTGATATTTTTGGCTGGATGCTTCGGAGCTAGTAATTTTCTGGATACTTTTACTGGTAAATTCCGCTTGTGGGTATTCGTTCGAATTTAACCAACCCTTACCGGCAAGTTGTTCTTCAAAATTGGTGTTGTTGACATCAAGTGATGTCATATCAATTAATGCGTGCAGTTGTGTAGACTCAATATTATTAGGATCAAAATCCAGAGCAACAGAAAACCTATCAAAGCTGCCAACAAAATCCGATAAGCCCAAATGCTTAACTTTAAACAGTAGTGTGGCGTGGTCTGGGTCTAGCTCGTAGGCTCCAGGCTTGAGCTGCGCGACATTTTGTTCAACTTTGGGCACCAACCAACTCACACACCCTTGTAAAAATACAGAAATGGTTATTATAAAAGTGATAAGCAAAAGTTTTGTATTTTTCAGGTTATAATTTATCAACATTGAATACGTCTCTTTTTTATGTTTTTGTTGTCTGGGGTTAAACCGCTTTAATTAACTAGCCTCAACCGGCAATACTATTTTTAAAGAAGCCCTGATGATCTCGTCCATGTTTTAATCGGAAGTTCTCAAAGTTACGCTAACTAGTACCTTAATCAGATGAAAATATTTACATGAAACCATCAAACACAAAATCTCTAGAAAGTTTGTATCAACGCCTGGCCGATGAAGAAGACGCGAGAGTTTGCAAAGATATTCCCGAGTCGGCCTGTAAGGTGGTTCCGGGTAATTTTTTCAAAATATTGATCGCTCAGTTTGTTAATTCTATCGCCGATACGCTCTCTAGCGCTAAGCTTATCTTACCTTGGCTTATGGCGAGTGCTGGAGTGCCTGCGTTTTTCAGTGGTTTGCTGGTTCCCATTCGTGAATCGGGCTCTTTATTACCTCAATTAATATTTGCAGGCTATATTCGCAAATTTGCAAAACGAAAATGGTTTTTCGCTTTCGGTGCCGCTGCGCAAGGGATTGGCGCCTTGTGTTTGGCTTGGGTGGCGTTTTCTCTGGACGGATTTAGTGCCGGTCTTGCCATCGTCAGTTTACTGGTTGTTATTAGCCTCGCGCGCGGCATCTGCTCGGTAGCGTCTAAAGATGTTCTAGGTAAAACCATTCCCAAAACCCGTCGCGGATTAGTGTCTGGTTACAGTTCTAGCAGTGCCGGATTTGTTACGCTTATTTTGGGTATTGTGCTCTATTTAAACTGGACGCAGCAATTAAATAACTACGCGATTTTATTATTTATAGCTGCCGTTCTTTATTTTATTGCCGGTGTTTTTTACGGCACAATCGACGAGCAAGAAGGCGAAACCGACGGCGGCGCTAATGCCTTTAGTTCGGCAATGAAAAGCGCGAGCTTATTAAAAACCGACAAAAATTTCAGGCGCTTTGTTATTACGCGCGCATTAATGATGAGCTCGGGTTTAAGTGCACCGTTTTTTATTACCTTGGCACACAGCAGCATGGCCGAAGCCAGTCAATCGGCTTTGGGTTTATTTATTTTGGTGGGCGGTTTGGCGAGCTTATTAAGCGCCGTGGTTTGGGGTAAGTTTGCCGATCGCTCCAGCCGAAAAGTCATGCTCACCACCGCCGGGCTTACGGCGTTATTTTGCACTGGTGCTTGTGTGGTTTCTCTAATGGCCGAAACACCCAGTTTTTACATCATGTTAGTTTTGTACTTTTTATTAGCCATCACTCACGAAGGCGTGCGTTTGGGTCGCAAAACCTATGTTATTGATCTCGCCGGTGGCAACCGCCGAACTGATTACGTTGCCGTTAGCAATACCGCAATCGGAGTTTTACTGCTGGTTTGGGGATTAATTAGCGCGGCCATCGCGCAATTATCGATAAGTTTGGTATTGGGTTTATTTGCCGCTTCGGCAATTCTGGCGGTATTTATGAGCCTAAAATTGCCGGAAGCTCAAGATTAAAATTAGGCACCGTCAAGTTTAAACGGCAAAACCTCAGCAATATTGCTAACGCCCAGTTTTAACATCAACATGCGATCAACACCCATGGCAATGCCCGAACATTCGGGTAAGCCATGTTCAAGAGCTGCGAGAATACGTTCATCGTAATTTAACGCGCGCGCACCTATGTTTTGGCGCTGAATTAAATCGGCTTCAAAGCGTTCGCGTTGTTCTTTAGCATCGGTTAATTCCCAATAGCCGTTACCCATTTCAATGCCATCGCAATAGAGTTCAAACCGTTTTGCGACCTTCTCGCCGTGTTCATTGTGGGCTTTTTTTGCCAAGGCGCCTTGCGATTCTGGGTAGTCGTAAATAAATACCCAATGGCGCAAATTAGGCTCAATTAGGTGCGTAAATAATACGTCCAGCCATAGGTCTTTATGATCGCTTTCGAAAGAACAATCGATATGTTGTCGGGCGAGGTGTTCTATTTGTTTTGCCGTTGCGGTGTGCGGATTAATAGCGAGCGTTTCTAAAAATATATCTCGATAACTGACTTTACGCAGAGGCACATTTTTTACCTGCGAAAGAACCAGTTCGCTCACTTCTTCCATTAAATCCTGATCGGTAAATCCCTCTCGATACCACTCCAGCATGGTGAATTCTGGGCTGTGTTTGCGTCCACGTTCGTTATCTCTAAACACTTTTCCCAGATAATAAATATCACCGCTACCAGCGGCTAATAATCGCTTCATAAAGTATTCGGGCGACGTTTGTAAATAGGCGTTGCCGTCGTTACAAATCACCTGCACCGATTCGATATTGGGATCGCTGACGGTCGTCGTCGACAATACCGGTACATCAACTTCCAATACGTTTTTATCCGCAAAAAACCGTCGTAGCTGCGCAAGAAATTCTGCACGCTTACGCAAAGAGGCAATGGATGCGCTTGGTCTCCAGTCGGACATTTTTGTACTCATTTTTCAAAAAGATAAGTTCTGTAAAAACAAAAAAACCAAGCCTATGCTTGGTTTTTTTGATCATTGAAATCAGCTGATTTATTCTGCTTTTTCAAGGAAATGTCGTTCAATATTCATTGAACGAATGCACCGGATGCTTATTTAGCGCCAGTAGCACGACCTAGGTATTCACCGGTACGAGTATCAACACGCACGATTTCACCAATCGACATAAATAAAGGCACTTTGATTACTGCACCAGTTACTAGAGTTGCTGGCTTAGTACCACCGGTGGCAGTGTCACCTTTGATACCTGGATCGGTTTCAACAATTTCTAGCTCCACGTGGTTAGGTGGGGTAACCGCAAGAGGTGAACCGTTGTACAAGGTTACGGTGCAAAGGTCTTGCTCTTTTAACCATTTAATAGAATCACCTACGGTTTTCTCGTCAGCGGCGTGCTGCTCGAAGCTGGCAGGGTTCATGAAATGCCAAAACTCACCATCGGAGTATAGGTATTCCATCTCTTGATCGACAACATCTGCCGAATCCAATGAGTCCCCAGACTTGAAGGTTTTTTCTAGAACACGGCCAGTTGCCAAGTTACGTAATTTAACGCGGTTGAATGCTTGGCCTTTACCGGGCTTAACAAATTCGTTTTCTAGAATGGAACATGGGTCTCCGTCTAGCATTACCTTCATGCCGCCGCGAAACTCATTGGTGGAATAGCTTGCCATAAAATCCTCGAATCAAACTGACTGAACTAATAATCAACTGACACAGCCAGTATCCCGAGAATGTGACCCACTTTCACAAAAAGTCATTAATTTACAAACATTTTGCTACGAAAGTCAGTAGAATCACCGGCCCGTTAAAACTGGAACTGCGTTTGGTTTACAAAAAGTGCACATAATACCTCAGCTCGACCTTTCTGGGCAGACCGAAGACTGGCAAAGTGAATTCAATCATCTAATTACCAGCGGCCAGCAGCTCTTAGAGGCTGTTGGACTCGGCTGCGACACTGCACTTTTAGAACAAGCGGCCCAGGCCGAGAAATTGTTTCCGGTGCGGGCACCTTGGCCTTTGGTGCGAAAAATCAAACCGGGCGATGCAAACGACCCTATTTTAAAGCAATTGTTGGCCAGTGGTCCTGAGCTTTTAGACGTTGCCGGTTACGTTGCCGATCCGTTGGAAGAGACCGCCGCAACCCAAACTCCGGGATTGATCCACAAATATCACGGCAGAGTGCTACTAACCTTTGCCAGCCAATGCGTCACTAATTGCCGCTACTGTTTTCGCCGACATTTTGATTACGAAAGTAATCGGCTCAATCAGCAGAAACTTCGACAGATTAGCGAATATCTCGCAAGTGACACCTCGATTAAAGAGATCATCCTAAGTGGAGGTGATCCGTTAAGTGTCGGTAATGGTCAGTTTCAGCGCTTTTTTGACGCTTTAGAAAAAATTGAACACATAGATAAAGTAAGGATTCACACACGTGTACCGGCGGTAATTCCGGCAAGAATCGACAAGGAATTTGTCAATATACTCGCCAAGAGTAAACACAAGATTGTGGTAGTGGTTCACGTTAATCACGCACAGGAGCTTGATGAGCACTTTGATTTTGCTATGCAACAACTGCGACAACAGGGTGTGACCTTGTTAAATCAAAGCGTTCTATTAAAAGGAGTCAATGACTCTGCCGACGCACTAATAAACTTAAGTGAGCGCTTATTTACGGCGGGAGTATTACCTTATTACCTGCACCTATTAGATCAAGTGAGCGGCGCTGCTCATTTTTACGTATCACAGAAATTGGCTACAAATCTGCATAAGCAGATGCAGTCGAAATTACCAGGATATCTAGTACCGCGCTTGGTTAGAGAGATTGCTCAAGAAAAATCCAAAACTTGGATACTTTGATAAGACTAAAACAAGCCCAACACACTATTTGCTGAATTTTAATCAATTCCGCAAAACCCAAACACGTTCTAGCCTTGTGGAATATGGCCACCCTGCTAGTGAGTGTAATAGAAATATCAAAAGCATTGTGGCATCTTTGTTTAGGTAAGACTTAAGTAGGTTTTACCTAAATTAAAATATTGAAGAACCTAAAGCACCTTTGATTAACTGCATCATGATTTAGTCAGAGAACAGAAATTGACGGGAAGTTTCCAATTTCTTTGTAATTTCAATAA
Source organism: uncultured Alteromonadales bacterium (assembly GCA_937864365.1). Lineage (GTDB taxonomy): Bacteria > Pseudomonadota > Gammaproteobacteria > Pseudomonadales > Cellvibrionaceae > Sessilibacter. The sequence goes on from CALMJT010000155.1 coordinate 6,755, forward strand.
CTTAACGTTATTGACATTGGCGACACACCCTTGTGCTTCAGTGGTTGGCGACTCTGAGTTAGTTGGAGTTTGGTTAACTTGAGCTCTATGTATAACGATTTCGTGAAATCCAACATCTAATTGATAAATTAAAGAAAATAATGTCGATCGGTTTGGTAAATCCAACCAGCGAAAGCAAGCAACTAGAGACTAAAATAACTATAGAGATCGAAGAAACTCACACAAGAGATGCAATCCCATAAAGCAGCGTTGGCTATAACAACGTTAGTCACTACGTATTTTGCATCTGAGAGTGATAACTACTAATTACGACTGATTCTTATTGAGTGATTTATGCTTTTTGGTCGCGCGTCATCCAAACTGACTACCTGCAACTACGTTAAAGCCCTTCAGCTGCCCGAAGCAAACGAAACCAAGTTTAGCTTTTGCGCATCCGCTAAGCCTGCTCGCGTGAAAATTTGGATTGATGAGCTGCCGGTCACGAATGCTGCGAACACCAGTGCCTTGTTGTACAAAGCCTTGCCAGAGTTTGCCAAAGTCCAGATGACCCCAGCAACCCGCGCGGAGCTATTGGAATATGTGCGTCAACCTATTGTTAACTGCAACGAAACCATTCTCACTCCCCTAGCTCAACACCCTCTGAATCTGTCAGAAACGCAGAAAAAAGCCGTTGTTATCGCCCAGGCACTGCAAAAATACATGGTTATTGCTTACTGCCGCTGCGCCATTGATTTAAGTCTTGAAAAGAAGCCCAACCCCGCAGTACTAGCGAGCTATCTGCATCGCGCCATGACGGGCCTGTGCGCGTTGATGAAAAGTAACTATCAGTTCTACACGCCGGTGCCATCAGAGCTTTGGGCCATGACCAATGCCTTGTTTCGCATAGCCATGAACGCACAAGTTAAAGATATCAATGTTGTTGATCCCATAAATCACAAGGCTTCCAGCACAGTCGCACACGCTTACGGCGCCACCTTGGCGCTGGCCTGCGCAAATCCATTCCAGTTACGCCCCGTTGAAATTAATCAGGTCTACAACATTCTTTTGGAATGGTCTAAGTTCATCGATATTCATGTCCACCAAGACGGTGAAAAATCGTTATTTTCGGTGCTGAGCTGTTCAGACCAAGAACCGGATTACAGCTCAACCTTTGATCCGCAAAACCTCAGCGACGACGGTTTGACCATTGATTTTTCAAACCTGATCAACTTACTGAATAAGAGCGATGACGCCGAGTTCTCGACCCAGCGCAACCGAACACTTACCCTGCGCACAAGCCTGAAAGACCACCTCAGCCACTGTTGGGGACAGCGCATTCAACGCCTGCAACAGCGGGAAGAATGCGATAAGAATATTGAGGTCTGCTTGGGCATTTCTCGTATTCATAGCCTGCTGTTAAACGGCGCCAGTTTTGATTCGTTTATCTATGGATCGAACGACGAAGCCGATGTCTATTCAACCAGCTGGGTCGATAATCAAGATAAGGGCAATCGCTTTGAGACGCCCGATCTTTATCTTATGGAAATGACCAATACCGGCGATAACGGTTTTCAACTCAGGTGTAATGATTCAATCCCCCCCAATCTACAAGCGGGCGAACTGATTGCGTACCGAGAGCCCGGCAAGCGAAATTGGCACGTAGGTGCAGTGCGCTGGGTTAGACGTAGCGATAAAAGCGGTGTGCAGTTTGGTGTACAGACCCTAGCCGAAAAAGTAGAAGCTCTTGGAGCCTGTACCGTCACCGACAACGGTAACGAATCCGACTTTATGCGCGTGTTAATGGTTAGAAACTCACTGACCGATGGCACGGAAAGTCTCGTTATACCGCATCTGCCATTCAGTGAGCGCTACCCAATAACTTTGGCTAAACGCGGCCAGCAACGCAAAGTACAGCTCGGTCAAATGGTTATGGCCACTGGCGCCTTTAGTCAATTCTTCTTTCGAGAACTTAAATAGCGACAAATTCTGTTGAATCTTCAAACAAATCTCTCAAATAAACACCGAATGTAGGGTTTTATGAGAGATTTCCTTTAAAAGCAGTTCACGGTCTCTACACTTTTGCCTAAAATAAACTTTCAAATGGAAAAAGTTGTAAAAACACCACCCTTTATACTTAATTTTCGTCATAACTTATTGTGCAATGACACCTTTTCGAGATCGCTCAAGGATAGCTTGTCTCAGTAGTTGATCAAACCTCGTCAAATAAGCACAAAAATGACAAGTTTTGTTAAATCTTGCTACGCATTTATTAGGTTTGAATCAATAAATCTATTAGGATTAAGACTTTACCGATACAGCTTAAAGCAAAACTCAAAGAGCAGTTGTCTTAGCAAAACGGCCGTTAGGATTCTGCCATCGCAGGTCAACGCATATGTAAGCACACTCTCTTTTTTGGTCTGCTTAATACCGTCGTAAAACACGACTTAAAATTAAACCCACGAATCTGACTCTGGGTTTACATTTACTCAAACTGCGCTACAAGATTTATATGAGCCGAAGCGATACCATAAAACTGTTAATACTGAACGATTCTCGATCTGAAGTTGAGCGTCTTGCCAGCATGTTAAGAAACTCAGGTGTCAGTGTTCGAGCTCAACACGCTGAATCCCAAGAAGCATTGTCTAAGTTGTTGCAAGAACAATCGTGGGATCTGCTTATCGGTCACGACCAAACTGCCAACCTTCCTCTGGTCAATGCAATCAAAGAAATTCGTAAACTCAATCTCGATCTTCCTGTCATTGCAGTTACCGAAGAAGAAGGATCAAAACCGGTAGTAGAAGGAATTAGAGCGGGTTGCAGGGACGTGATCTTACTCGACGACGACCAGCATTTACTGTTGATTATCGAACGTGAAGTTGCCAACCGTAATCACCGCCAATCCCAACGTCAGGCAGAGCGCAAGCGCCGCGAAGCAGAACAACGCGCCATGCGACTTTTAGATAGCTCACGCGATGCCATCGCCTATGTGCAAGACGGTATGTTCTTATATTGCAACGAGACTTTTGCCGAAATACTGGGTTACGAAGATAAAGATGACCTGGAGGCTATGCCGTTTATCGATGTCATTGCCGACGCCGACCAAACGCTTTGCAAAGAAGTTTTGAAAAAATTCAACTTCAAAGGTCAGCAAGCTCAGGCACAAAAAATCACTCTGAACATGCCCGGCCTTCAAGGTAACTCTCAACCCGTTGAGATCGAAGTTAGCCAGGCCACCTTTGAAAACGAAGCCTGCATTAATTTTCACGCGCCCTATCAAGCGCTTAAAAGTCTAATGACCGCAACCGCTCCGGCAGCAAGCACAGCAGCGGTTGCAGGTCCTTCGGTGGAAGAAGTTGCCGCGGAAAAAGCCAAGGACAACGCCGCCAAACTGCGCGACAGCACTACCGGCTTGTACAATCGTAATGCCCTTTATCAGCAAATCGAAAAAGCCTTAGATGGCTCCGCCGACCATCAATCAACCCATGCACTGTTGTTAATTCACATCGCCGACTTTAATCAACGCATTATTAATGTTTTAGGCTATCGCCAAGCCGATATCGCCATGCGCGAAATTTCCAACAACATACGTACTTGGTTGAATGGCAAAGAATTCTTCGCGCGCTTTAACGACTCAACCTTTGCGGTCTTGCTGCCAAATTGCTCAGCAACACCCGCGCAAGAACGCGCCGGTAAATTGGTTGAGCAGGTTAATGAGCACGTATTTGAGGTTAAAAGTAAGACCATTCTGGTGAGATTGCAGATTGGTGTCAGTTTGATTACCGAAACCAGCCAAAATAGCGACCAATGTATTGAACGAGCACGCATGGCCATGGAAGCGCTGCGCAATGAAGACATTGATAACGACGGCGGTTACAAGCTGTATGAAGAAAAAGAGAAATCGTCTGTTGGCGACGCAACCATGGCGGCCAAGCTTTCTCAGGCTGTAGAAAACGACAACATTTATTTGCTGTATCAACCCATTATTGGCCTTCGCGGCTCGGAAGAAGAGCAGTACGAAGTGTTGGCGCGCATCAGAGACGAAGACGGCCATGAACTGGCCAATACCGATGTTTTCAAAGAAGTCTCCGATCCTGATGTGTTGAACAAGTTTGATCGTTGGGTGGTGTTAGAGGCCGCTAAGCAATTGTCAAAACACCGTCAAAAAGGCAACAACACGCGTTTAGTCGTTAACCTTAGCCAAGCGATTTTTGAAGATACCAACATTTCATCTTGGTTAAAAATTGCACTCAAAGCCGCCGAGCTACCACCAGACGCAATTATTTTCCAATTGCGCGAGGTCGATGTAACCACGCACATTTCCAAAGCCAAGCTGTTTACCGAATCGGTTGCGGCTAATGGCACTCCTATTTCGCTCACCAACTTTGGCTGTGTGTTAAATCCGTTGAATACGCTCAAACATGTTCACGCCGATTATATTAAGTTGGATCGCTCCTATACTCAGGAGCTGCAAGAAAATCCTGAATCAACAAGCCTAACCAACTTAGTACGTGAGCTGCACAGTGTGAAAAAGATTACCATCGTGCCGTTTATTGAAAATGCCTCGGCGCTATCTAAGCTTTGGCAGGCCGGTGTGCACTACATTCAGGGCCACTATCTGCAAGAACCTCACGCCATGATGAACTACGACTTTAACGCTGATCCTAATTAACGTAATGACTCAGCCAGTAAAGTGCTTGATACCATCCTTCACGAAATCTAAGTCGCGATGCCAATAAACGTGATACCAATAAAAAAAGGGCGATTAATTCGCCCTTTTTTACGTCTTCAAATTTCGCTTCGCAAAGACTAATCACGATAACCTATCAAATACAGGATCGCATCTAAGCCGAGCGTTGAAATCGACTGCTTGGCTTTCTCGCGCACAATGGGTTTGGCTCTAAATGCCACCCCCAAACCGGCTGCCGATAACATAGGAATATCATTAGCCCCATCGCCAACAGCAATCACTTGCTCAGGCAGAATTCCTTCTTGTTGAGCGATCTGGCGCAACAAAAACTCTTTGCGCTCGCCGTTAACCACTTCGCCCACCACACGACCGGTAACCTTGCCGTTTTCAATTTCAAGTTCGTTGGCGTAAACGTAATCAAAGCCCATTTTTTGCTGAAGATAACGTGCAAAATAGTTAAAACCACCAGAGAGAATCGCGGTTTTATAGCCCATCTTCTTCAGGGTACTAACCAGTCTTTCTGCGCCTTCGGTAATGGGTAAGTTTGCAGCGATTTCCGCTAAAACGGATTCATCAAGACCCTTTAAGGTACCCAGGCGATTGGCAAAGCTTTCGTTGAAATCCAGCTCGCCACGCATTGCAGCTTCGGTGATTGCGGCAACCTGCTCACCAACACCGGCGGCTTTTGCGAGCTCGTCAATGACCTCAACCTTAATTAGGGTTGAGTCCATATCAAAACACACGAGCTTGCGGGTACGGCGATAAATATCTTCGGCTTGCACGGCAATATCAATCGCTTGTTCACTGGCCAACGACAACAAATCTGAACGCAGCGTTGCTAGATCACTAACATCGCCAGAGGCAAGGATTTCAAGGGATTCAAAAGCGTCCGCAGCAGGCTCCCGCAACGAAATACGTCCGCTTAAACGCTGCATGTTTTCGACGCTGAGATTATGACCTTGCAGAACAACACACACTTGGCTCAGTTGCTGTGCGGTGATTTCGCTGGCCAAAACGGTAACGACAAACTTAGGACGGCCCGCTTCGGCAACCCAGTTTTCGTAGTCGGCAGAAGCCAGTTCACTGGTGTTCACGGTGATACTCATTCCTAGGCAGGTCTTCATCAGCGAATCTAGGTTTTTCGAATCGTCGTGCAACGCAACAATGGCCAGTTGCAGCTGGTCGAGGGTCACCGAATGATCGACATCCAATATCTTCGAGGTAAGGTTAGCCATTTCTGCAAGAATTTTTGGCAAAGCGGAGGGATTGTCTTTTCCGACAAAAGAAAACAAACGTAAAGCAGACACGGCAGCCTCTTAACTTGGAGTGATTAAACGGGGTTGGGGCGCTGAGTTTTCGCAGTTGACAGAAATACTGAGCAATAAAACCGAGCGCTATTATAGCTTCTCAATGGGATTACTCTACAATACCCCTAAAGTAACCGGTGTTTAGACGTTCGTGCATGCAAGCTTTTCTGTCCAATTCATTTGCTAATATTTTACATCACTCCAGGCTTCACAACTTGCGGGTCGCCGCCGTCGCGACCGTGTTAGGCATTCTTATTGGATCGGCCATTTGCTATCTGCTTTTATTTCAATCTGTAACCTCAGAGCGTAGCCAATCGGCTCAAGACGTCACCAATGAAATCGCTTCATTAGCCGCCAAAGAAAGCTCCGGGCCGCTGTTTAATAACGACCTCTTAAGTCTTAGAGTCACGCTTGCAAAAATCGCCGAATTAAAATCCATTCATGGAATTACCGTTCACGATGTGGAGAATCGCCTGTTAACTCAATTGGGCGATGTCGAACCTCATCCACACTCGATTATTGCCACCACCGAAATCACCCAAAACAGCAATATTGCGGGCTACTTATCGGTATACGCTCTACCCATTAAATCCACTCAGCACCTCAATATTTGGATGGCGGTATTTTTGTGTTTGGTGTGCGTACCCTTGGTGATTATTCTCATCAAACAGGCACCGTCAGACTTTTTAGAGGTTTTAACCTACGATCCAAAATCCGAAGTTGAAGCCATTCTTGATGACGATTCCGAAGAGTATATCGAGCCGCAAAAACAGCTCAGTAACCAACATGCCGTGGCCCTATCATTAAAATCTGCCGAACTCGATACCCTTGCCAGCGTATTGAGCGAAACCAGTTACCAAGCCATGGTTGAGAATCTGTGTGAACAAATCGACTCAGTGGCAAAGCTTTATAATGCCGATGTGCTGTATTACGGCTCGTCGTTGCCGTCGCTGCTGTTTTGCCACGCGAGCCTCGAAGACAACAGCTTTTCGGCACTGTGTTGCGGACAATTGTTACTGTCCTTAGCCTTTCGCAACCAGAGCGAGCTGAACCTGCGCGCACAAGTCGATTATGCTTTTAAAAGTCCAGTACTTGCCGACACTGTATCGAGAACTCGCGACCAAAACCCCGGTGGTTACTTATTTGTGAACCAGAATCTTTTACCAGTACTCGACGGCAAGGTGCATTTTAAAGACAGCGAAAATTATTGGCGTGAAGCCGATGATTTTGATGCAGGCTTACAAAAACTGCTTGATAACCAACTCGATCAGCTTTTAATAGCACGCAACAAAAAAACCGCATCCGAGCCGCAAGCCACTACCGAAGAAACGTCTTAAAATTTACAGATTTCTCATCCATTCAAGTTGCAATACAACTTAACCAAAATACGCCTCGAAATAAGTCACGCTTATCGACCGTAAATTCAAACAATCTGAGTGCTTAATCAGAGCGTTTGATGATTTATTTTTGAATCATTTTTAGTCACACAACTGACACACTCTATTCACGTTAGTGTCACGATCCGGTTCTATTCTCCGTCAATTAACGAATGACCGAGCAGAACATGATCGATATAGAAAGAGCCGCCAACAACCAAATTCCGATGTTTGCCCAGCAACCCGAGATTTTGAAAAAGCCTGCTTTATCGCTGCTTCGCAAGCTCACCCACGAACAAGAGGTCAATCAATTTCTGCTCAGCCATAAAGAGCTGGGGGCGATTGATTTTATCGACCAAGTCTTTGACTATTTCAACATTACCTACCGAGTTTCTGCGAGAGATCGACGTAACATTCCGGCTCAAGGACGAGCGCTGATTATCGCCAATCACCCAATCGGCTCCATGGATGGCTTGGCCATTTTAAGCTTAATATTAGAAGTGCGCCGCGATGTGAAAATTGTCGCCGATGATTTTTTAGCGGGAATCGAGAACATCGCCTCTTACGTAATTATCTCGAACAATCAAAAAGAATCTTCAGTACAAATCAAAAAAGCGCTGGAACAAGATCAAGCGGTGATTTTATTCCCTGCTCATCGCGTGTCTAAATCAAGACCCGGTGTTAAAGATTCTCGTTGGAAACCGTCGCTATTGAATTACGCTCGCACTGCCGAAGCGCCCATTCTGCCGGTGTTTATGCAAGCTAAAAATTCGCTGCTCTTAAAGTCGGCCCAGCTGTTGTTAAAACCTTTGGCAGAAATTTTAGTTACGCGCAAAATTTACGATAAGCGCCCAAGTGTTATTGAATTTCGTATCGGTGAAGCTATCGATAGCCATGCGCTGCACAGCCCACAGCTTAACGACCGAGCGCTTCTCACTCGGTTACGTAAACATCTGTACAAGTTAAAGCGTGATTACAAGCCGCAATTTGAAACCGTAAAAACCATCGCTCATCCCGAAGATCGCAGCGATCTAAAAGCCGAGTTGAAAAAAGCGCTGTTATTAGGCGAAACCCGTGATCAGAACTCGATTTTCTTAGCCAACTACGAACAACAAGCTTTAATGCGTGAAATTGGTCGGTTACGGGAATTCACCTTTCGCAAAGTGGGCGAAGGCACGGGTTCACGCAGAGATCTCGATAAATTCGACTGCGACTACGATCATTTGATTCTGTGGAATCACGATCAGCTCGAAATTGCTGGCAGTTACCGAATTGGTAACACCAAAGAAATTAGCGAACACAAAGGCAGTAAAGGATTATATACGTCGTCACTGTTCGAGTTTAGCGAGCACTTTGAAAAATTACTGTCGCAATCCATGGAATTAGGACGCAGCTTTGTGCACCCTAAATACTGGGGCAAAAATAGCTTAGATTACTTGTGGCAAGGCATTGGCGCTTACATTCGCCACAACCCAGAAATTCGCTACGTATTTGGCCCGGTTACCATGAGCGCCACCTATACTAAGGAATTAACCGAAGAATTGGTGTTTTATTACGAGCACTATTACGGCAGCGAACAAGTTTTGGCGACGGGGAAAATGCCTTTTATTATTCGCCCTGCAACCAAAACTCAGTTGCTTGAAAAATACCAAGGCCACGACAAAGAATCTGGCATTAAATTACTTCAGCAGGCTTTTAGCGACCAAAACTGCAAAATGCCGGTGCTGTTTCGACAATACGCCTCTTTGTACGAAGACGGCGGCTTTAAGCTGCTAGCGTTTAATGTGGACCCAGATTTCTCTGATTGCATTGATGGCTTGTTTATCGCCGATCTACACACGCTAAAAGAAGCGAAACGCAAACGCTATATCGGTTAATACAATCCCTCCTCAAAGACTTCAACGAGTAATCGTTTGGAGTCTTTTTGCCTCGCTAAATATCTCGTCTTAAATACCCTACTTTGTACACTTCCTAGATTTCTACCAGCACCCCAGTGAATATAGGAACTTCTGATTAATTTCCTATAATGATCTCAAGGGCTAGGCTTTAGCGTACACAGGCAAGCACTTCTCTATTTGAGGTCATGCAAGCAAGGATTTTTTCATGAAAACACAATTATCACGCTTTTTATTCACCGCACTGCTGGCAGCATTACTCAGTAGCTGTACCAACGTTCCTGAAAACGTTGTTCCGGTTAAAAACTTTAACGTCGATCGATATCTCGGAAAATGGTACGAAATCGCCCGACTTGATCATCCTTTCGAGCGAGGCTTAGAAAAGATCAACGCCCAATACAGTCTTCGCGACGACGGCGGCATTAATGTCACCAATCGCGGTTTTAATGTTAAAGATCAAGAGTGGGACGAAGCCCTAGGCAAAGCCTATTTTGTTAAAGACAGCAACATAGGCTTTTTAAAAGTATCTTTTTTCGGGCCTTTTTACAGTTCGTACATCATTGCGTATTTAGACGATGACTACCAAACAGCATTGATTTCTGGGCCGAAAAAAAACTATTTTTGGATTCTATCGAGAACACCGAATATCGATGATGCAAAACTAAAATCACTTATCAGTCGCGGTAAAGAATTGGGATTTAAAACAGACGAGTTGATTTTCGTTCGCCACGAATTATAAAAGCGTAGAAGTTGAAGTACAGAAACAAAGTGAAAACTCTGATTAACCTAGAATCTGCTAAGACGCAGCAAGGATCGCTAATTTCAAGAGCTGTGAGTGATTGAGCGTGTGAAAAAATTAGAAACTTCAATTTTGGTACTGCGATTAATTCAAGGATGAGTTAATCAGAAGCTCCTAAAAAAAACCCAAGTACTCACGCACTTGGGTTTTTAAATAAACAATAGGAAACTCTGATTAACCTAGAGTTTCTCGCGACACAAGGATGTGTCGC
>CALMJT010000156.1 GCA_937864365.1 uncultured Alteromonadales bacterium
GATACAAATCCAGCATACGACCAAGAGTTGAACATTTATTTTCGATACTCAAATGTCAATTTGGTTATCAGAAAGTACGTTATAAAAGTTTGAAGAAAAATGCAGATGCCATAATGACTAAGTGTGCATTGATAAATATAGTGGTCGCGAAACGCTATTTATTAGCGCTGTAATCGATACTGAGGAAGGGAATACCAAAGACATTTCTAAAAGGTTTTATTTTTATATTAGATTATTCATTGATAAACGGTATTCTCAAATAATAATCTAAATATTTTTAGGTTAATCAGAGGTTCCATTACTTAATGCTCATGAAAGGGAATAAGTGTTACTGATTTACTCCCTTTCGTAAATGCAAAGATCAAATATTTAATTAAGGCCGGCTAGGGCAAGTACTAAAATCGGTATTTTCGCAGCCACTTTGAGTTGATGGTCCAATACCCAAGTCAAATAAATTTATATCATCTGTTTTTTGGAATGTTTCGGCAAAGCATTGTCCGCTAATGGTTAGAGTTAGGCCCACCAGTAAAGCGCTTAATTTTTTCATTTTAACCTCAAAGTAAATTGTTTTATGTGATAAAAAGTAATATTAGAAGTTTATCAAAATAACTTTTTTTTCGCTCAGTTAATTTCAGATTAATTTATTATCGAATGTTGAATAATCTAAGGTTTACGTTATATAAAATGGCAACCTAAGAGTGGTCAGTTTATTGTAATTTTATCGATAATTTCTAGACGACTTTTGGCATCGCGATAATATATTTTCTTCCCGTCATTCGAAAGTACAAAGAATGGGGCGGTTAATATTGATGAAAGTTTTTTTGAAGTTTTCTTTTCAGTTAAGAAATTAAATGTGTGTAGTACGAGGTTGTTATCTTCGTAGGTGCTCCACATTAAAATATCGCTTTTAATCTGTGCTCCTCGGAATCTAAAAATAACTTCGGAAGGTATCTTTAAACTGTAACTTTTTAATATTTTAAGGTTTTTATCTGTTTTATATATACTTCGATCTGCTTTGATTATGTAATAGCTTTCTTTATCGCTGGATTCTTGAATAAGGGAAATGTTTTCTCCGATAATATGTGATGCTCCACTTTCTATATCAATGTAGCCTGCCTGCCAGACATCAAATAATTGGCTTGTAAAGAAAATTTTTGATCTATCCGTTGATAACTGTATCGAAACTAAATTATCTTCCGTTGGTATACTTGCATCTATATTTCCTGTATTTAAGTTAGTTATAATTATGTCATTTAGTCTATTTTTTGTGACAATCAATTTGTTATTGTCTTTCGATATTCCTAAAATATAACCTAAGTTGGGTGAATCATATATAATTTTTGACTCTTTATTTGGTGTTGCTTTAAGTATTTCCTTGGAAGTAAAATCTTCGTTATTTTGAATGTAATAATAATCATTATCTAACACGAACCCTACAATTCCGGCATAAAGTGGGTCAGGAATACGACTTGATTCGGCAAGGGTTTCGGTATCTAGGCCAACTGTATATTTTTCTGGAATTTCATAACGCATAGCTAAAAATTCATTATCACTTGCTCGTGTAACATTATGATATAGATTGCGGCCATTTTTGATTAGGTCTTCAGATTCTAAGGTATTTGCGTCTAAGGCAATTATTTTTTGAGACCCGTTAATTATAAGAGTGTCATCGTTTAGCCAAACAGAGTCATATATGAGGTTAGTACTTAAAGTAGAAACTACGTGCTCACCAATTATTTCTTCTGTTTGTGAGTCTAAATCCAGGATATGAACTGTAACCGTGAATGCTGTTTTATTGCTAATTGAAAAGTATGAAGCCCGTGATCTGGATGGAGAATATTCCCAGTTAAATTTGTACGCTCCAATAGCATCACTTGATAATATCTCAGAAGCGATCTTTGAGTTATTTCGGTTAAAGCTAAAGGTCTTTTGAATTCCTATATCTACACCATGTTCCGTCACTACTAACGTATCTTCATTAAATCCGTGATCTAGTTGCCGTAAACGTTTGTCTGATTTAAAGATTTCTTTTGTGGGCTCTGGGGAGTCGTTGTCTAAACTTTTAATCTTTATTACGGAGCCTCCATTTTCTGAAGATACATAGCCAATTTCACGAGAGCCTTGTAAGAAAACCGTGCTCATTACTGATTCTTCAGGTCTTGAAATTTGTTTTATATATCCGGTATTTAAATCTTTAATAAATAGTTGAAATCCCATTTGTTCCGACATTCTTGCCGTAAAAGCGAGTTGAGTACCGTCATCGGAAACAGCCATCGATGACTTATCAGAAGGGAAGGTTTCTATTGTTTCTATGGTGATTTTTTCTTTGAGTTTGCCCGTTAGGTTTATGATTTCTGAGTTTTGTGCCAGTATTAGTATGGCCGCCAACGTAATTACACAACCAAACGCTAGAAATATTCCCAGTTTCTTTTTTTTACGATTTACTTTTTTATTTGCGTTGTTATTTACAAAACCACCACGAGCTTCTAGTAGGTGATTTGTTTGTTTTTCAATTTGGGGTTTTGTGATGGCTTCAGTACGGTGGTATTCCGAAGGCGTTGCGGCACTAATTATTGATGTGTCTACAGTGTGTTGATTATTTTGTGTAAGTTGTTCGTTTTCGCTTAGTTGCTTATTTTCGGAGTTATTGTCTATTTGCGACGTTAATTCGGAAGTTTCATCAACATCTTTTACGTCTGTTCCCGGAGCATGACTACAGAAATCTATTTCTGCGACTATTTTGTAGCCGCGCTTGGGCAGTGATTTAATAAACTGAGGATTATTGGTGTCGTCTTCTAGAATTGATCGAAGCTTACTGATGGTTCTTCTTACAGCGGTGTCGGTTACTATTCGTCCAGCCCAAAGTTCTTCATGTAATTCCGATAGAGGAACATATCTATCACGATTGGCTAACAAATACAGTAAAACTTCAAGAAGTTTCGGTTCTACTGCCAGCTCGGTGCCTTCTCGATAGAGAATGCAGGTGGTTGGGTCCAAGTGAAACGGACCGAATTTCATGACTGAGCCTTTGTTTGACATAACCTCGTTTAAATAAACCCTTTTCCTTGCGTTTACTACTGCGAAACTTTTCAGACGCTAATATAGCGCAGTTGTGATGTAACTTATATTAATCGGTACTAAATATAATTAAAAATTATCAATTCTGCTTGCTTTAATTCTTAATTGATGGAATTGGTTTAATAATTTGCTTTTATCGAATATATCAAACATATGAACATCAACTAGGAGTGATGTAATGCGATTAATCATAGGTGGTTATGACGTGTCGACTAACTCATTAGTTTACAAGGTATTTACAAATCTTTAGAAGCCGACGCTAGTATCTTAATGAGTGATCCAATTGACTTGTATACACGATTCCATCCGAGAAAAGTCAACAACACTGTGCCTATAGATTTACGCTTAAGATTACGTGTTTTGACTAAACTATTGAAGACCTTCTTGGGTAGGGGATAAAAAAGTAATTTTTTGAGTAGTTACCCTAGAGCTAACCATTTTAGGCTTACTCATTGGTATTAGGTGGGTATATTCGGGTATTGACGGGAAAAGAGGGACGCGCTTTTTTGTGTTTTTTTCAATGCAAGTTTTTTGTATTCACATTCAAAACTATTTATCGGTTCAAAGTCGATTACTATGCCGGAATAATAATTTTGAAGATCTTGATTAACTATTCTAACAATTCCCACCGCTGGATCGTGAATGACCGCTTCCCTGTCATTGATGGATTTTAATATCACAAAGTGATTTTTGTTCCAGTGCAAGACAGATGGCGTTTTTAATTGCGAGAGTTGATCGACTGTTAATTCTCTTACATTGGCAATCAATTTAAACTTGCATGAACATTCAATAATTTCTCGCACACTAAGGCCATTGGCTTGGGCTTGCAGAAATTTGCGTGCACGACGCAGCCCAACAAAGTTACCGTAGTAACAAGCCATCATAACCAAGCATGCAACTCCGCACTCATAGTGCTTTTTCTGACGAAGCAAGGGCAGGCGATAAGATACGAGTCTTAGCTGAATAAGAATGCAGGTTAAAAACATTTTAATCATAAAGTTGCGAGCTAGCCTCTATGCAATTTATACATACTTTGCTTGGTTAATAGTGTGCAAAGTTAGGCTTCTGGATAAGCTGTTAAATGTATCAGAAAAATTAAGGGCAAATTGTGGCTGTGTCAGAGACTATAGGAACCTCTGATTTCCTCATCTCTTATTAAATAAGCGGACGGAAATTTAAAATGCAATTCATAATTTCAATCACTTACCGTTCTTGAAGTTGATAACACATCCTTGTGCCGCTAGAAACTCTGGGTTCATCAGAGATTCCTTTATTTACATGTGATGAGAGTTTGGATGTTGTTTTGAAGGTAAGTGATTATTGGGTTTGTATTGCAGGTATAGCGAATTAGCCAAAATTAGAAGGATTCCCACAGATTCAAACAGCCAATTAAATTGTAGGCTTAGTAGTCTAGAATGAATAAGTTTATCAATATGATGAAAAGAAGATGCTCGTATTAATACGTAGGATATTAAAAAAACAATTCCTACTAAGGCTAAATAGTTATTTTTAAACGATTTACGGTAAGCAACCAGCATAGCTATGGTTACAATGGTTCCAAGCATCGCTACAGCCGCAACGAAGATTATTTGAATCGATCGTCTATCTTTATACCAATTGCCTTGCTTTGCAATGGCCCTGCCTATTTCTGTGAATAACGTTTGCAAATCGAGTTGTTTGTTTATACCCAGCAAAAACAAAAGTAGTGCAATTGCCATCCATAATTGGGCTTGAGATTTAATACGGGTTGTAAAAATGAACTGGGCATTTCGATAAACCATTACTGACATTGCAGCGGTAATAAAGTACAGGATTGCAATTGACCAGCCTGCCAGACTGGGATCGCCTATGGTTGGTTGCCAATGAATACTGTTCCAAATATCCTGCATAAATAGCTCATTTATTTGCTGAATAATAATGTGATGCTTTGTACAACACTAGAGTAGAGATCGAGCTTAGTTTTTGGTTTTCTGGATAAGTATTCGAAAATTGCTTTTCGATTGCCATCCCCCAGTTAAATCATGACTGTATTGGTAAGAGGTTTCTATACTGGGATTCCTATGTTGGGGACCTAATTGTATTGAGTGTTCCCATATTGAAAGCTTCTGCACAGAGCTAATCGATAGTTTTGACGGTACAGACGATGCTTCCTTTGGCCAATTTAATCGATACGTCGTCTCCAACTGCAACCTGTTCACTGTCGGTAATTACCTCGCCCGAGCTAAATGTCGTCATTGAATACCCTCGCTCTAACACTGCCAAAGGATTTACGGCGTTGAGTCTTTGGGCAATATTTATCGTCTCGGTTCTTAGTTTGTTCAATTTAATGTTTAGGTTACGAGTTAATTCTTTCGAACACTTAGCCGTCAACTCTTGTTTGCGAGTAATTTCGCTATGCAAGTTAATACGTTTAAAGTTTTTTACCAGTTGAGCAACGGTTTGTTTTTCGGAACGAATACGAGACTGTAGAGCGCTCTGCATTCTGATTTCTAAATGATCCAGCCGTTGTGATTGATTCTGGAGCTTTTCTCCGGGGTGATTTATTTGCGCTCGAAGTTGTTTTACTTGAGCATGTTTTTCTTTGATGACACTTAAAACAACATTGCTTAACTGTTTCTGGTAGCCCAAAAAATAGTTGAGATACTCGATGCGATTTGGAGAAATTAATTCTGCGGCAGCAGACGGTGTTGGCGCTCTTACGTCGGCGACAAAGTCAGCAATCGTAAAGTCTATTTCGTGACCAACAGCACTAACAATCGGAATAGGGCAGTCATAAATAGCGTGCGCTAATTGCTCATCATTAAAGCACCATAAATCTTCGAGAGATCCACCACCACGTGTGATCAATAAGACATCAAACAGGCCGCAATCTTGAGCTAAGTAGAGCGCTTTGATTATTTCTGCCGCAGCGCCATTTCCCTGAACCACGGTTGGAATAATCGTGACGGGAATAGAAGGGAATCTACGACGCAACACGGAGCACACATCTTTTACCGCAGCGCCGGTGGGTGAAGTAATTACACCAATATGCAACGGCAATTCTGGCAGAGGCTTTTTGTGGCTGCTATCGAACAGTCCCTTTGTATTCAGTGTTTGTTTCAATTGTTCAAATTGACGATGCAGATCACCAAGTCCTGCCTCTTCTATATGCTCAACGATTAGCTGGTAGTCGCCGCGACCTTCATAAAGGCTAATCTTTGCTCGAACAACCACTTTAGAACCGTGCTCAACCCTGAACTTTACCGCCAGATTTCTATTTTTGAACATGGCGCAACGAACCTGGGCAGTTTGGTCTTTCAGTGTGAAATACCAATGGCCAGAAGAAGGTTTGCTAAGGTTTGAAATTTCACCTTCAATCCAAAATAGCGGTAATTGTTCTAAAGTATGCTTAGCTAAACGATTAAGTTGGCTGACCGAGAGAACTGTTCGTTCGGCGGTACTGGTGTTGGCTTGCGTAGTAGTAAAAGTCGTCATCTGCGCATTCTAGGGTAGTTCAGACTTTAGTTAAAAGTAAAAACTCTAAGAGCGCAGCTAATCCTAGGCATTTGCTGGCCACATCATTATAATTGCGCGTTTTTAATTTCGAGACATCATCATCTTGCACAAGCTCATCCTGACCGAATTGTCAGAAAGCTCAGGAATTTAAGGTGATGACGACGAAAAGGCATTTTTTATCTAAGCTTTTAGATGAATGACTTTCATCGAATGCTAAATGTGTTGTACCCGAATTCTGCGTTGAACGTTCTGTTAATTGTTCTGTTAATTAATAAGGTTAAAACCTAAGAACTTTAAATACGCCCTTAAATATGCTGTTTTTCAGCTGTAAAAATATAAAGCTTCACCCAAGCGGATTTTGAACAATAAATAACCATTGTTGTAAAACCCGCATCATGCAGGAGTTCTAGCTTCTATGTTACGTATTAGTCAAGAAGCACTAACCTTTGACGATGTTCTATTGGTTCCGGGTTATTCTGAGATAACCGCAAAGAATGTTTCATTAAAAACCAACTTAACCCGTGCTATTCAGCTGAATATTCCTTTGGTGTCAGCTGCTATGGATACCGTTACCGAAGCGCGTTTAGCAATCGCAGTGGCTCAAGAAGGCGGTATTGGTATTATTCACAAGAGCATGACGATTGAACAGCAAGCTCGCGAAGTGCGTGCTGTTAAAAAGTTTGAAGCGGGTGTGGTTAAAGATCCGATTACCATTTCTGGCGATGCAACCATCCGGGAATTGGTCAGATTGACTCGCGAAAACAATATCTCTGGTGTACCGGTAGTCGAAAATGGTGATCTTGTTGGTATTGTGACCAGCCGAGACTTACGTTTTGAATCCAATATGGATGCGGCGGTCTCCAGCATCATGACGCCAAAAGAAAGATTGATCACAGCCAAAGAGGGCACCTCATCTGACGAGATCCGTGAGTTGCTGCATAAGTACCGCATTGAGAAGGTGCTTGTCGTAAATGATGATTTTAAACTGGTCGGATTGGTTACCGTTAAAGATATCAGTAAGGCCGAAACCTATCCGAATGCTGCAAAAGATGCGGAGGGGAGTTTGTTGGTGGGTGCTTCTGTCGGTACCAGTCCTGATACCGATGATCGAGTAGCCGCGCTTGTTGATGCTGGTGTAGATGTCATTGTTGTTGATACCGCCCACGGTCACTCAAAAAATGTGTTAGACCGAGTTCGAAAAATCAAGCAAACCTATCCGGGCCTTCAAGTCATTGGTGGAAACGTGGCGACCGCAGCTGGAGCTTTAGCGCTAGTAGAAGCCGGTGCCGATGGCGTAAAAGTTGGTATTGGCCCCGGTTCAATTTGTACCACTCGTATTGTTAGCGGTGTGGGTGTTCCGCAAATATCGGCGATTGCAAATGTTGCCGAAGCACTCAAAGACACCGGCGTACCGGTTATTGCCGATGGTGGTATTCGCTACTCTGGGGATATTGCCAAAGCCATTGTCGCTGGGGCAAGTGCCGTAATGATGGGATCAATGTTTGCCGGAACCGAGGAAGCGCCCGGTGAAGTCGAGCTGTTCCAAGGCAGAACCTACAAATCCTATCGAGGTATGGGTTCATTGGGAGCAATGTCTAAAACCCAAGGTTCTTCCGATCGCTACTTCCAAGATGGCAGCGCGGTAGAAAAACTGGTTCCAGAGGGTATCGAAGGCCGTGTTCCTTATAAAGGTCCGTTATCAGTTATTGTTCATCAAATGATGGGTGGTTTGAGCTCTGCGATGGGTTACACCGGGTCGAGCACCGTCGAAGAAATGCGCACCAAGCCAGAATTTGTTCGAGTAACGTCAGCCGGTATGGGTGAAAGTCACGTTCACGACGTGCAAATCACTAAAGAGGCGCCGAACTACCCAATTGGCGGCCGATAAGTATATAATTCGGGATTGATCGGGGCCCTAACAAGGGCCCCGTTTTGTTTTTAAACGCGTAAATTTTAATTCTTCTCACGAAGAGTTTATTGAACACAACGTACTCTCAAGACTGGTGCTTGAGGTTATCGTAATTGGGGTTTTTCTATGACCAACCGAGATATTCACTCGCAACGTATACTGATTCTAGATTTTGGTTCTCAATACACACAGCTGATTGCTCGTCGCGTGCGAGAAATTGGTGTTTATTGTGAGATCCACTCTTGGGAGATGAGCGATGAAGATATCCAGCACTTTAACCCCAAGGGCGTAATTCTCGCAGGCAGCCCCGAGTCGGTTACGGCAGAAAACTCACCTCGAGCTCCAGAGCTGGTATTCAATCTCAATGTTCCGGTTTTGGGTATTTGCTACGGTATGCAAACCATGGCCGAACAGATGGGCGGTAAGGTTCAAGGCTCCAACAAAAGTGAATTCGGTTACGCTCAAGTAAAAATCGAGAAGAGCAATGCGCTTATTCACGACATTTCCGATCATATCGATCACAGCGGTAATATCTTGCTGGACGTATGGATGAGCCACGGCGACAAAGTTATTGGCTTGCCTGAAAACTTCGAGATTTTTGCCAGCACCGATTCCTGTCCAATAGCCGGAATGGTTCATATCGAAAAACCATTTTATGGTTTGCAATTCCACCCAGAAGTAACCCATACCAAACAAGGCAAGCGGCTGTTTGAGCACTTTGTTTTGAAAATTTGTGGCTGCGATGCGTTATGGACGGCTGAAAATATCGTTGAAGACGCTATCGCTCGCGTGCGAGAACAAGTCGGCAGCGATAATGTATTACTCGGTTTGTCGGGTGGTGTTGACTCCTCCGTAGTTGCTGCACTTTTACACAAAGCCATTGGTAGCCAGCTAACTTGTGTTTTTGTCGATAATGGTCTGTTACGTAAAAACGAAGGCGAGCAGGTTATGGACATGTTCGCGAAAAATATGGGCGTAAAAGTCATTCGCGCCAATGCCGAAGAATTATTTTTGTCTCGCTTAGACGGTGTTGATGATCCCGAGAAAAAACGCAAGATTATCGGTAACACCTTTATAGAAGTCTTTGACGACGAAGCCGCCAAAATTGAAAACGTAAAATGGCTTGCTCAAGGCACTATTTATCCCGATGTTATCGAGTCAGCCGCGGCCAAAACCGGCAAAGCTCATGTGATTAAATCCCATCACAATGTTGGCGGTTTACCAGAGGATATGGCGTTAAAACTGGTTGAACCACTGCGCGAACTCTTTAAAGACGAAGTTAGAAAAATTGGCTTAGAACTTGGCTTGCCTCACGAGATGGTTTTTCGTCATCCGTTCCCCGGCCCAGGTTTGGGTGTGCGTATTCTCGGTAAAGTTAAAAAAGAATATGCAAACATTCTGCGTGAAGCCGACGCAATTTTTATAGAAGAGCTTAGAAATTCTGGTTGGTACGATAAAACCAGTCAGGCCTTTGCCGTGTTCTTACCGGTAAAATCCGTTGGCGTTGTGGGCGATGGCCGTCGCTACGAATGGGTTATTGCATTACGTGCCGTTGAAACTGTGGATTTTATGACCGCGCACTGGGCTCATCTTCCTTACGATTTGCTTGAAAAAGTCTCTAGCAGAATTATCAACGAAATTTCAGGCGTGTCGCGAGTCACCTACGATATTTCCAGCAAGCCACCGGCGACGATTGAGTGGGAATAAAAGTGCGTTGAACCCAGAACGCAACTTATTGAAATCTCTTAAAAAGCTCATGTAACCCATGGGCTTTTTTTACATATTTAACCCGCTGTAATAAATATGTTCTTCAAAAAATTACTTCTATTTTACTTAGATTGAATTGTAAACTTTATTAAAAGTTTTAATTTAATCACGAATTTATTTGTTGCCGATCTTAAAAATCCTCGATACAGACAAATCCTAAGTTGTTAAGAAAGAAGTTGTTAAGAAAGAAGTTTTTAATAACTATCGGGACTTCTGATTGACTTACCCATGATTTAATCAGCAGAAGAAACTGAAAATAAGATGTTTAGTTTCTCAAAAATTCAATCACTTACTGCTCTTGAAGTTACCTACGCATATTTGTGTTGCCAAAAAATCTAGGTTAATCAGAGTCTCCTATCTATTGCAGCGAAAAGTTTTCGTATTTCCCAAATTTATCCACGCTCGTTATTTATGAAAATAATAGAACTTGTTGTAGATAATTAACGGCTTAGATTGATGATATTGGGTGACTTGAATTTATTCATTCTGACTTATTTACTTGGTTATTTTTTTGAAAGTTAAGAGTTGATTTAGGCGACAAAAAGTATTTATTCGATACTAAACAGCATGGAAATTTCTAAATTTGTGATGCTTTTCATGAAAAAAGCACCGAGAAATTTATCAAATTTTCTTATGACAAAATACAATAAATTGCTCCAATTATTTTTAAAAAAGACCTAGAAGATATCTGTTAGAAACGATTTAACATTTGTGGATTTGATGTGTAGAAATACTTCAAGATAGATTTTTCGTAACACAAACAGTGGGCTGGTTTTATCTTAAAAATAAGGTAGATGTTAAGTGCTCTGATTGGTATCTACGAGGCAGAGTATTTAAAGTATGAACTGTATTTGTGCCGAATATAAATTTTCGTTATTAGTCGATATAAATCTGCTTAAACAATATTTAGATATCTGTATGAGCGCCTACGCTCAATTATTTTGATTCAACCGAATTTAGCAGTTAAAACTGTAATTTTTTAATTATTCCAAGAGCTTATTATTGCTGAAGCCAACGTTATACTCATTGTAACGCTGGGATCGGGCAGTTTTTTCTGCACACGAAATCATAAAATATTCTGGAATGTATACGAGGTGGTCCAGAATTTATTAAATTCTAAAGCTTTTAAAACTGTGACCTGCTTTCAATTAAAGGACTTTATACGTTGAAATATCGTGCTGAAATCGATGGACTAAGAGCTTTAGCCATAGTTCCGGTGATTTTATATCATGCTGGATTTGGTTTTTTTAGTGGCGGTTTTCTGGGTGTTGATGTTTTTTTTGTTATCAGCGGTTACCTTATAACGAAAATAATCTATGAACAATGTTTAAAAGGCGAGTTTTCTTTTATCCAATTTTACGACAGACGTGTCCGTAGAATTATTCCACCATTATTGGCAACAGCTCTATTAACTATCGGTATAGCATCAACATTTTCTCCGGCAGATATAAAAAATGTCGGACAAAGTTTGGTAGCAACTTTTACCTTCTTATCGAATTATTTTTTCTACTTAGAAACCGATTATTTTAATCCGTTTAACCAAAATGCGCCTATGCTCCATACTTGGAGTCTGAGTGTTGAAGAACAGTTTTATATTTTCTTTCCTTTCTTGTTGGTGATTTTTGCCAAAACTACCCAAAAATATGTGATTTTAATCTCACTTGCACTGTTATCTTTTTACGGAGCCGTACAGTTAACTGAACAAAATCCAAGTCTGTCTTTTTACTCATTTCATACCCGGGGTTGGGAGTTTTTACTGGGATCATTGATAGCAGTGTATGAAACCAATCGAGCCGAGCAGTTTCAGTTTAACCATAAGTTTTTGATAGAATCATTGGTTTTGGTGGCAATTTTGGCGCTACTTGCTTCGGTAATATTCTTAACTAAACAAATTAATCACCCTTCATGGTGGACACTTGTGCCTGTATTCAGCACAGGTGTGATCATATTTTTTGGTAAATATACCGCCTTTGCTAAATCTATTTTAAGCAATCGTTTATTTGTGAGCATTGGACTCATAAGTTACGCACTGTATCTGTTCCATAATCCAATATTTTCAGCGATTAAGTACCATGCAGACGCGGAGAATGTCGCAGTTTACAAGTTATTGAGCCTGCCTTTAATTGTCGCGCTGTCTTATTTAAGCTACCGATACATCGAGAAACCTTCACGAAATAAGCAGGTATTAAAAGCAATTGTTATCCATCCCGCGATACTTTCATGCGTCATGGTCACGCTTGTGGTTGGTTTTGTTGCCCATAAAAAAGAAGGTTTCCTTACTTATTTCAGTACAAGATTGGTTGAAAATGGCGGCGTGCCCTTGGTTGATGTTGAGGCTGAAAAGACATTGGTGAGTAACTATCGCGTTAAATACTATCCATCGGATACCGATTTCTACTGCGATATTTCCGGTGGCTGCACCAATATTCTTATTTTTGGAGATTCATTCGCGGAAGATGCTTTTCTGGCTTTAAGTTATTTAGAAGATCCAAGTATGAGTGTTCGCAAAGTTTATTTCGACGATGAATGTATGCGCGATATGAACGAATCCGATTTTCATACCGATACGGTTTGTTTTGATGAAGATGTGAGTTTTGACTTGATTGATGTCGCTGATGTGATTCTAGTCACGGCTAAATGGCAGGAGTCTACCTATAAAAACGGCCTTAAATTCACAAAGGCACTTAAACAGTATTCACAAAAACCTGTATTTATTACGGGTTCGGTTATGTTCGAAGATCTCTCTTCATTCAGTTTTAAAACCCAAGGGCTGGTTAACAACGATTCAGGTATTGCAAGGCTTGCCTATTCTAATATGCGTTTTGATCGCTTGAGAATTTCAGACAGTTTAAAAGCACTTGTCGATAATGAAAATGATTTAATTTGGATTGAAAAAAGCGAATTCTTTTGTGATAGAAATAAACAAACCTGTGATTTGTTCGTAAAGGAAGGGCCCATTATTTGGGATAATGCTCATCTTACGGTTCGTGGTTATACACCATACGCAAATTTTTTGTTAGATTCGATGAATCTTAAAAATGCTCAAGCGAGACTAAACGAGGAATTTCAATAAATTTAGGAAACTCTGATTTATCCAGAGTTTCCAACACTATGTTGAATTAATTCATGAGTTAATAAATATCTTTTCGGTAACGTCCCAAATTCTGAAGCTGCGCAAGTAATTCATCACCCAGTTTTTCGCGTAAAACCGCGTCTACCGTTAACCCCATTCCTTCTCGGCTGCCACACACATAAATACTAGCACCTTGATTTAACCATTTTTGAATGTCTGAAATTTGATTTTGTATAACTTCGGTGATGTAACCGGTATTGACTTCTACAGTTGGATCGTAACTTTTAGCGTTAATTATTTCTTGTTCCGTACTTCTCGAAAAAGCTAAATGTGCTTTAGTGAGACATTGGTTACCTTGCCAAGTGTTTATATCTTCTTTAAAGAAATAATCTTTTGAATAAAATCGCTCGCCAAATATCAACCAATTGTTCGAATCGCTCCCACGCTGCATTCGATAATTTAAGTGGGCTCTTAAGCCTGAAAATCCGCTGCCGGAACCAATTAAAATCAGTGGTTTGTCGAGAGTAGACGGGTGAAATTTAATGTTGTTAATGATTTCTATTTGAACTGTCTTACCAATATCTAACACTTGCGTTAATATTTTACTGCCAATGCCAAGTTGTCCATATATTAGATTATTCATTGATAAACGGTATTCTCAAATAATAATCTAAAGGAACCTCTGATTAACCTCCGAGATCTGCCATAATATCTCGTCTGCAAATA